>CAJYHD010000322.1 GCA_913773715.1 uncultured Sphingobium sp. | reverse complement strand
TTTTGCGAGGGAAAAGTCATGGATTCCGGCCCGACCGCTTTTGGGCGAATCAGTGTGGATTGCCGCCGTTTAGTGGCGCTGGTAAGGGCCTGTCGACAAACCCTGCAACAGGCATTCTCGTACGCTTTGCCAAGGCGACAGGATTTGTCGCCTACCGTCGAGACCGAGCGACGTATTCGGAGACGGGTGCCAATCAAGGCACGACAATCATGTGTTTTACGACAAAAGGTCGCAGCAGCTGCCGACCAGACCCAGTCGTTCGGCGCCATCTCGGCCACCGGCCGCTTCTGATGAAAGCCGTCGGTGTTGCTGTCCAAGCCGACGATCCAGAAACCGCACGAGAGCTTACTGTTGCCCGCGACAGTAATTCGAACCATGGTAGACGCGACACTTAGGTCGAGGAGGACGTGCATGCTCAGAAAGATCGTATTGCTTGGCGCGCTCCTCAGTGCCTCGCCGGCTATTGCGCAGCTTGCTCCCGGCGTTCGGATACCGCCCGAGATCGGTGCGGCTTACGGAAGACTGGGAACGGCTATGATGGCTCATGACGCAGCAGGTGTCAGAACCGTTTGGGCCGAAGATTTCGTCGTCAATTCGCCAAACAACACAGTCATCGGACGCGAGGATGTTATTAGCGTCATGGAGCAAGACTTTCTCGATTATCGGGACTTCCACAAGCACATCACATTCGTGGGTGAGAAACCGGAGGTGACGGTGGTGATGGGATATGACACCATGATCCCGATTAAGGGTCCAGGCGCTGGCAAGCAGGTAATGCGGCCATTTACGGACATCTGGGCAAAGCGAAGCGCGGGCTGGCAATTGATCGCCCGTCAGGCGACAATCGCCACAGAAGATCAGAAGTGAGATCGTCCGCAAGCCCGGCAACCGTCGACCAGACCCGGTCGTTTCGATAAGCCGCAGCGAACGTCTGCTCCTAACAGAAGCTGCCGATGGAATGCTTCTAAGCGAGCCGGCAGGAAGCCGCCCGAAGATCTGCCGTGCAAATCCTATTATGGCACGTGCCTCACCGTCCGCGAGTTGGCGTGGCGCAGCGAGCCGGGCAAGCCTGAACAGTATGAGGATGAGCATGTGGTGCAGATGATCGAAAGGTTTGAGGCGTCCGCCGAATTCTCGGGAGTTCAAAGGTCGGAGCGCTGTTCGGAACATCGACATGACGGGACGGGCTTGCTTCCGTTGTGGCGGGTGCAGCGTTCCAGCCCAGTGCGCCGGTATCCACATCGGCGTATCAAGGTACTCGCGCTCGCTGTCCTTTAGCCATAATGTAGGACGAAGGGGGTATCATGAAATTTGCGATCATTGCGCTGGTAACGACTGCGCTTGTCCCGGCGAGCGCCTGGGCAGCAACCGACAAGCCGCTTTCGGCGCCGGCACCAGCATGGGTCAAGCCAGTCCCTGCACCGAGCGCAGCACCCGCCGATGACCAGGGCGCCGTACAGATCCTGCTCCAGGATCAACAGATCGCGTTCGTGCCAGGCAAGACGAGCAGCTACGCGGAGACGGTTGTGAAGATCGCGAAGCCGGAAGGTCTTGGCGTCGGAAACCTCTCGTTCGCCTGGGATCCCGAACGGCAGGTGCCGACCGTTCACAAGCTGCTGATCCGGCGCGGCGACAAGGTCATCGACGTTCTAGCTTCCGGGCAGACCTTCACTGTCCTGCGGCGGGAGACCAACCTTGATGCGGCAACTCTGGATGGCGTGCTGACTGCCAACATCCAGCCGGAAGGCCTCCAGGTCGGCGACGTGATCGACTTCGCCATGACGATCGAGAGCAGTGACCCGGTCCTCAAGAATCATGTCGAGGCAATCGCGGGTGGGTGGAACGGCGCATCGATGATGAAGGCGCATGCACGGCTTCAATGGCCCGCCGAAATGGCGATGCGCCTGCGTTCGACAGGAGATCTGCCGAAGTTGAAGGCTGCCAAGGACGGTAATCTGATGGTCGCGGAGGTGACCCTCGGCCCCGTTAAGCCATACGTCGCACCCAAGGGCGCTCCGCTCCGCTTCCAATTCGGTCGGCAGCTCGAGGTGACGGACTACCGCTCCTGGGGAGAGCTGGGTGCAATAATGGCACCACTTTACGGCAAGGCCGCCGCCATTCCAGCCCAAGGGGCTCTGCACGACGAACTGGAGAAAGTCCGCAGTGCCTCAGCAGATCCGAAGGCCCGCGGCGAAGCCGCACTCCGCTTAGTGCAGGAACGAGTCCGCTACGTCGCCCTGCTCATGGGCGCCGGTGGCTACGATCCTGTCTCCGCCGAACTGACCTGGAGCCGGCGATATGGGGACTGCAAGGCCAAGACCGCTCTGCTGCTAGGATTGCTGCGTGCACTGGGGGTCGAAGCCGATCCCGTCGCGGTCAGCGCCCCCTCGGGCGACGGGCTCGACGGGCGATTGCCGGCCGCGGGACTGTTCAATCATGTGCTCGTGCGGGCGATCATTGCGGGTCGGACCTATTGGTTGGATGGCACGCGTACCGGCGATCGCTCGCTCGATCGGCTTGCCGTTCCTGATTACGGTTGGGGTTTGCCGTTGATAGCGCATGATGCCGCGTTGGTCCGCATGACTCCCGGCCCGCTCGAGGTGCCGGGCGACGAGACGAACATCCGCATCGATGCAACCGCCGGCCTTACCGTGCCGGCACCGGTCACTGTGGAGCAAGTGCTGCGGGGCGACTATGCCGCAAGCGTCAATGCGACTTTGGCAAACCTCAGCGGCGAAGCGCGCGATCGAGGTCTGCGCGGCTACTGGCGGCAGCGCTTCAACTTCATCGACGTGAAGGACGCCAAGGCCATCATCGATCAAGACAAGGGTGAGACCAAGCTCACGATGAGCGGCCTGGCCACTATGGACTGGAGTTCGGGACGATACGAAACCGACGAGACCGGGGTTGGCTACGACGCGGACTTCCAGCGCGAGCCAGGCCCCGACGTGGATGCCCCATTCGCTGTCCCCTACCCCATTTACGACAAAGTGACGGAAATGGTGCTTCTGCCTGCGGGGTTTGCCGGTCACAAGGCAACGAACTCGCGCGACGTCGATCAGACGGTCGCAGGTATTCACTACGTGCGGGAGACCTCCTTTTCCGGCACGACGTTCATGGTCAGCAGAAGCCGGCGCAGTGTTGCACCCGAGTTCGCGGCGAAGGACGCACCGGCGGCTCAGGCAGCGCTCCGTGAATTGGCGAACCATGCCATCTATATCGGTCGCCCATCGGAATATATCCCAACGATGGCAGAAGCAGATGCAGGCATCGCGGCTAAGCCGGACAACGCCAATGCCTATATTGATCGCGGCAACCTTCATCTCAATGAGGGCGAGTACGATCTCGCGATAAGCGATTTTTCCAAGGCCGCGACATTGGACCCCAAGGATCCTTGGGCACTTGCCAACCGTGGTCTGGCCGAGGTTTCTCAGGAGCGCTATGCCGCCGCGACCAAGGATCTGGACGCCGCTGCGGCGCTTGACGCGGGGAACCCCGTGATATTCCGTGCGCGCGGTGCGATGGCCGAGCAACAAGGTCGTTACAAGGACGCCTTGGCGGCCTACGATCGGTCGCTCGAACTGGACCCCGGCAATCGTTACGCCATCGGGCGTCGGATCGCGACCAGCCGTGCGATGGGAGACGAAGCCTCCGCCCTGCGTGATGCGGCCGCTGCGATCGTGAGGCGAGGCGATGACGTCGAGATGTACCTGCTGCGCGCTAACATCTTCCGCAAGCAAGGCAAGCAGGAGGAGGCGCTTGCGGAAGCCGCTGCACTCAGCCGGGCAAACCCGAACAATGTCGAGGCTCAGGTGACGGCAGGGCGTATCTATGATGGGTTCGGCAAGCAGCAGGACACGATGGCAGCGTTCGATCGCGCCATCGCGATCAAGCCAGAGTCATACGTCTATCTCAATCGCGCGCTTTCCCGACCTAAAGCTGACCTGGATGGTCGCCGTGCCGACGTCGATACCGCACTGAAGCTGGATCCTCGCTCGAGTGCTGCGCTGGCTGAAAAAGCGCGCATGCAGACCGATGCTCGCGATTTTGAGGGCGCGCTCGCGACAGCGGCTGCGGCTGTGGCAGCACATCCAAAAAGTTCGTATGCTCTCGTCCAACGCGGCATCGCTTATGAGCGCGCGTCGAAGCCAGCGCTGGCGGCAAAGGATTTCGACGCGGCAAAAGCGATGGCGCGTCAGCCTGCCGAGCTCAACGGCATTTGCTGGGCGAAGGCTGTTGCCGGAGTTGCGCTGGAACGCGCGCTTGTCGAGTGCGACATCGGATTGGCAGGTGCGCCCGACAGTGCCCCGATCATGGACAGCAAGGGGTTGGTCCTGCTCCGCCTGGGGCGGGTCGACGATGCGATCTCGATGTATGACGCTGCTTTGACGAAGGTGCCTCAGCTGTCATCGTCGCTTTACGGACGTGGCCTCGCGCGATTGAAGAAGGGTGATGCGGCGGCAGCTGAGCAAGATCGCAAGGCAGCACTGGCAGCCGATCCAGATATCGTCGAGACATTCGCAGACATGGGGCTGACGTGGCGCGATTAGGCAGGTCTGATCGACAGGCCTGAGTCGCGCGGACTCTACGACGTGTGCAAGTGGCCTTGAGCCGCACATACCATGAAGCTTGCTCTTCGCCTCGCGCTCGATGATACTCTTATCGAGTACTCTTGCTTGCGATCCTCACCTACTGCCGATCGGACTCCTGTTGCGCGCAACTCCGCCTTTAGCGCTAGGCGCAGTAGCCCGAAGCGGGATCGTGGGCCAGGGGCTGCTCTCCCCCTTCGTCGCGCTTGCGGCTTGGCAATGTGACTCTGCACGCGTCGACTGCGCGAGCGCAGGTGTCTCTGCCGACATATAGCAGTTGACCGGAGCCGCAATCGGGACAGGCTTGTTCGGC
>CAJYHD010000321.1 GCA_913773715.1 uncultured Sphingobium sp. | reverse complement strand
TCTGGGCCGAATGGTGCGGCCCCTGCAAGCAACTCGCCCCGGTAATCGAGAAGGTCTGCGCCGATTACGCGTCCAAGGGCGTCAAACTGGTCAAGGTGAATGTCGACGAGAATGGCTTCATCGCAAGCCAGTTTCGTGTTCAATCAATCCCGACTGTCTATGCTGTATTCCAGGGTCAGCCAGTCGCGGACTTGAGCCAGGCGCGCACCGAGGCGCAGTTCAAGCAATATTTCGACCAGTTGCTCGCGCAGCTTCCGATCGAATCGGATGACAAGGCGGCGGCGCAGGAAATCGCGCCGCTGATCGCGATGGGAGAGGAATTGCTGGCAGGCGGAGAGGCTGATCGCGCTCTGTCCGTGTTCAGCCAGATCGCCGAAATGGCCCCCGACAATGTCGAGGTGGTTGCGGGTCTGGCCCGCGCGCTGGTCACACTGGGTCAGGTCGACGAAGCGGACGCCGTGCTGGCCGAGCTTCCCGCCGACGCCGCCAAGCATGTCGCGATCGATCAGGCGCGCGCTGCGATCGCACTGGCTCGCGACGCCAGGCCCGTTGCCGACCTTTCTGCGGTCGAGGCACGCGTCGCAGCCGATCCCGACGATCATGAGGCGCGCTTCGAACTGGCCGGTGGTTTGATGGGCAATGGCGATCGCGACGGCGCTGCTGACGCCTTGCTCGAAAGCGTACGGCGCGACCGGGCGTGGAACGATGGCGCGGCGCGCGCGCAACTGCTCAAGATTTTCGAGGCGGTTGGTCTGGAAGATCCCTGGGTGGCGGCGCAGCGGCGTAAATTGTCGCAAATCCTCTTTTCCTGACATGCCGCTCGCGCGCGTCTCGATCTTTCCATTAGCCGGAGCCTTGCTGCTGCCGGGCATGGAGTTGCCGCTCCACATCTTCGAGCCGCGCTACCGGGCGCTGATCCATGACGCGATGGCACGTGATCGGCGCATTGGCATGATCCAGCCGCGCGACGGCGGTGCGGTACCCAAGCTGTTCGACATGGGGTGTCTGGGCCATGTCAGCCATATCGAGGCGCTGGACGATGGCCGTTTCAACATCGTGTTGACCGGCCTTGCCCGTTTTCGCGTCGCGCGCGAGCTGCCGGTCGCGACCCAGTTCCGCCAGATCGAAGCGGATATCGAGCAGGCGCCGCAGGATGATGAGGTGCTGCACAGCGTCGAGCGCGCTGCGCTGGAGGAGGAATCGCGTCGATTTGCCGACCTGCTCGGCTACGCGGTGGATTGGGACGCGGTGTCGCGGCTCGACGACATGATGCTGGTCAACGGCATCGCCCAGATCGCGCCCTTCGATCCTGCTGCAAAACAGACACTGTTGGAAGCGGACAACCTGTCCGAACGCGCGGACCGCATCATCCAGCTGATGCAGATCGTCGGTCGCGCCGAACGTAATGGCGGCGCAACGCTGCAATGAGTGATGCCGCTTCGCCCATCGATCCGTGGCTGCTTGCCAAGCTTGTCTGCCCCGTAACGCGCACAGCGCTGACATGGGACGCAGATCGGCAAGCGCTGGTGTCGGAAGCAGCGGGCCTCGCCTATGCTGTACGCGACGGCGTGCCGGTGCTGGTCGTAAGGGAAGCCGTCCCGCTTACTTGAACGCGGCGATACATTCGATTTCCAGCGGCGCGCCCATCGCCAGCCCGTCCGCGCCGAATGCGCTGCGGGCGGGCAGCCGTTTCCCCTCAAAATAGGGCAGGTAAGCCGCGTTGAATCGCGGCCAGTCGACCATATCGTCCAGCATCACCGTGCATTTGACGACATCGCCGAAGCCAAGCCCGTTATCATTCAGTACCACGCCGATCGCGTCCATCGCGCCTCGCACTGCCGCGTCGAACCCCTCGCCATGCCGGTCCAGTCCTTGCGGCACCTGGCCGATCTGGCCCGAGAGGAACAGGAGGCTCCCTGTGCGGACGGCAGGAGAGAAAGGCCGCTTGGCGGGCAGGGACTCCGCAGTTGCGGGAACCGACAGGGCAAGCGCAAAAGCGGTCAGCAGCAGGCGTTTCATGTCAAGTCTCCATCACGGATCGGCACTTCCCATGACGAAAAAAGAGGGCCGGTCCGCAATGGACCGACCCTCTTTCCCTCGTGACGTTGGGAGGCGTCAGAAACGGAAGTCGAGGCGAGCGTAATAATAGCCGCCCGACGTGCTGTAGGGGCCATGTCCGAAGGAGGCGGAATAGGTGCCGGACCCGTTGATATAGGGTGACTGCCCCACCGGCACCGTGACGCCCTGCATCATCGCAGGGATTTCGGGCCGCTTGTTGAACAGATTGTTGGCACCGACCGAGAAGGTGACCGCATCGGTGAAGGAATAGTTTGCTTCCAGATCAGTGATCGCCGCTGCCTTCACCACGCCGTCGAAATAGAGCTGGTTGGCGTTCACACCGTTCACGATCGCGCCGTCCGCGATCAGGAAGCCGCCGGTAGGCAACTCGCCCGTCGCGGTGCGCGCATTGAACGCCGGGCGGACGAGGACGCTCGTCTTGCCGTAGAAGGTTTCGCGCAAGTTGAGCGAGAAAGCGCCGCTCTTGAACAGGGCGTTGGCGACGATCTTATAGTCGGGGTTGGACCGCTCGATATTGCTTTCCGACGCCGCGTTGAAGATCGGATAGCCAACCTTGTTGTCGGTGACCTTGGTCTTGTTATAATTCGCCGTAAGCGACAGGTTGAGCGTGCCGAAGTCGAGCGCGACCGGATAGGTCATGGAGAAATCGACGCCCATCGTGCGGGTGTCGATGCCGTTGGTGAAGCTCGACACGCCGATCGTGCCGTTGGTGAAGAGCGCCTGGTCAAGCACGATGCCTGCCTGGCTCAACGCATTGAGGATGTCCGCGCCGCCGGGCTGCGCCACGCCGTTCAGCACCGCATTGCGCGCCGCCGTGCCGGTGATGCGATCGCGGATCTTGATATAATAGCCATCGACCGTGACGGCGAGCTTGGGCACGGGTCGTACTACGAAGCCAGCCGAGAAGTTGGTCGACTTTTCCGGCTTCAGCGCCCCGAAGCCCAGTAGCGCGGCGGCGGGTGTTCCGGCAGGAAGCTGTGCGACGGCGCTGGTCGGCGCGACGTTGATGGTGGAATAATTCTGCTCGGCAAGCGTCGGCGCGCGGAAGCCGGTGCTGGCCGTGCCGCGAATGGCGAAAGCGTCGCTGAAGTCGTAGCGCGTCGTCACCTTGCCGATCAGCGTGTCGCCGAAATCGGTATAATCCTCATAGCGTCCGGCAAGGTCGACCGACCAGGCATCGACCGGATAGAGGATCAGGTTGGCGTAGCCCGCCTTGGAACTGCGGGTGAAGCGGCCTGCGTCGGTCGCCTTGTATCCGGGGAAGGACTGAACGCCCGTCTTGTAAGTCGAATAAAAGTCGCCCGCGACGATCTCGTACATGTCGCGGCGATATTCGCCGCCGAACGCGAAGGTGACGGGCTTGGCCATCCCCATCTCGAATTCCTTGCGGATGTCGGCGGTCATCGTCGTCTGGCTGAGGCGGAAGCCGCCGTCATAGGCTTTGTCGGGCGTGTTCGGCACACCGACGCCGCGCAGCGATGCGGCATAGCTTTCCTGCCAGACTTCGCGATGCGCCGACTTTTCGGTCCAGATCTCGTCCTTCTGATAGCCGTAGGTGCCGCTGAGATCATAATTCCAGCCGCCGCCGAAATCGCCCTTCGCGCCGATGGTGAAGCTATATTCATTCTCGATCACATGCTGGAGCGGGACCATGCCGTTGATGCCGGTGTCGCTGTAGCAGATGGAGGGATCGTAAGCGGCGGGCGTCACGTTGCCGCCAAGGTTGCCTGCTTCGTAGCAGATGCGCTTGGGATGGCGATAACCCTGCCTCGCCCAGCCTTCGCGGCGGCTGTAATCGCCGAAGCTGTAGAGTTCGACGCCACCGAAATCATAGCCGAAATTATAGAAGGCGACGTTGAGATTGGTCTTGGGCTGGCCGCCGTTGATGTTGGCGAGGCCATCGCCCGCAAGGTTCGCCCATTGCGCAGGAGCGTTGGGCTGAAGCGTGCCGTCGGGACGCGTGACCTGAACCTGTCCCTTGCCGACCGTCGTGTAATTTTGCCGCCGGTGGAAAAGGGTGAGGTTGAAGAATCCGTCTTCGCCCAGCTTGAAACCGGCATTCCCCGAAGCGGAGAACAGCTCACCTTCGCTGTCATAATATTGGCCGCCGGTGACCTTGAACGATCCACCCTCGTCATCATCCTTGAGGATGAAGTTCAGCACGCCCGCGATCGCGTCGGTGCCATAGACGGCGGCTGCGCCCTCCTGAAGCACTTCGACGCGGGAGATCGCATCGGGTGGGATGACGTCGATGCTGGGGGCTGCCGACCCCTGGAACGCGCCGGAAATGACCTGAAGGATCGCGTTGCCGTGCCGACGCTTGCCGTTGACGAGGACCAGCGTGTGGTTTGGCGACAGGCCGCGCAGGCGGGCGGACAGCGAAAAGCTGGAAAGGTCGGTGCCCTGCGTCTGCGCGGTGAAGCCTGGCACCATCTGGGTCAGCACTTGATTGAGGTTGGGCTGGCCGACATGGCTGATCGCTTCCTCGCTCAGCACTTGTACGGGCGCGGCGGCCTCGGCGGCCTGCATGCCGACGGCGCGGGTACCGGTGACGATGATCGCGGCGCCTTCATCGGCTTGCGGTTCCTGCGGTGCCTCCTGCGCGATGGCGCAGGCTGACCAGGACGAAGCGAGAATCAACGACAATTTGAGTGCGGAAATCCGTGTCATTCATGGCCCCTGTTTTTCTATGATTGACAGGGATGAAGACGGGGGAAGGGCAACGACCCGCCATTGCAGCGCACAAAAATTGCAAATTTATGAATTGTTTCCAGATAGTTTCTATCGCTGATATGCCGAATAATCAGTAACGGCGCGATTTACACTAAGGTGTGCGGCTGCGAACACCAACTATGTCACCCCGGACTTGATCCGGGGTCTCGCTGATCTTTGACACCCCGCAAGGAGGCGAGATCCCGGATCAAGTCCGGGATGACGAGGTCAAAATCAGCCCGCCGTAGCGGCGGCGATCAATTGCTTGCCCTCTTCGCCTTCCCAATCGAGCGCGCCGATGACGCGCGCCATTTCCTCGCCCTTGGCGTCGTAGAGGATGCTCGTCGGCAACTGGCCCGTGCCATAGTGGAAGCCTAGCTTGTTCTCGGGGTCGGTGAAGGCCTTGAGGTTGGGCAGCTTGTGCTTGGCAAAGAAGGGCGTCACCGCTTTCGCACCCTGATTGTCCTGCGAAATGGTGAGGACGGCAAGGCCCGTCGTCCCTTGCGTGGCCGCGATCCTGTCCAGCGTTGGCATCTCGGCGACGCAGGGTGTACACCATGTCGCCCACAGGTTGACGAGAACCGGGCGGCCCGCGAACGCCTTGAGGCTGGTTTGCTTGCCTGCGGGATCGAGGAAGGCGAGGTCGGGGGCAGGGGTGCCTGCCTTGCTCTTGTCGATGCGGTAGCTGAACTCGCCGCCCTTCTTCGACGCAGCGCCGGTTGCCTCTCCGCTCGTCGGCGACACCTCCCCGCTCGATACGGCATTGGCTTGCTCCGAAGGCAGCTTGCTCTTATCGCAGGCCGCGACGCCGGCAGTCAGGAGCAGTATCATTAGCGCGCGCAGGGATGATTCCACGGGAGTAGGCTCCAACAGCATGTGGGGCGGCCGGTTCGCGGACGGCCCGGCTTCGATCATGCGTGAGATAAATGCCTCCATCCCCTTCGACAAGCGTTTGTGGAAACAGGATATCGCCGGGTCGAAAGCGCATGTCGCGATGCTAGCAGAGCAGGGTATCGTCGAAGGCGCCGACGCGCAGGCGATTACCGAGGGCCTCGACACCATCTCGGGCGAATATGAGGCGACCGGCGTTCCCGTGAACCTCGACCTCGAAGATATTCACATGGTCACCGAATCGCGCCTCGCCGAATTGATTGGTCCGGCGGCGGGGCGGCTCCACACCGCGCGCAGCCGCAACGATCAGGTGGCGACCGACTTCCGTCTCTGGGTGCGCGATGCGATGGACGAAGTGGACGCAGGGCTGCTCGGGCTTCAGCGCGCCCTGCTCGCCCGTGCCGAACAACATGCCGACGCGGTGATGCCCGGCTTCACCCACCTGCAATCGGCGCAGCCCGTGACGCTCGGTCACCATCTGATGGCCTATTATGAAATGGTGCGCCGTGATCGCAGCCGCTTTGCCGATGCGCGCGCGCGGCTAAACGAGTGTCCGCTCGGCGCGGCGGCATTGGCAGGCACGGGTTTTCCGATCGATCGCCATGCGACGGCTACGGCGCTTGGCTTCGCGCGTCCCACCGACAACAGCCTCGACAGCGTATCCGATCGCGACTTCGCGCTCGACTATCTGATGGCGGCGACGCAGGCGGCGCTGCACCTTTCGCGGCTGGCCGAGGAATTCATCATCTGGGCGAGCCAACCCTTCGGCTTCGTCAAGCTGCCCGACGCCTATTCAACCGGCAGTTCGATCATGCCGCAAAAGCGCAACCCCGACGCCGCCGAGCTGGTGCGCGGCCATGCCGGGCGCATCATGGGTTGCATGACCGCGCTCTGCGTCACGATGAAGGGCCTGCCGCTCGCCTATTCGAAGGATATGCAGGACGACAAGCCGCCGGTGTTCGAGGCGCACGATCTGCTCGGCCTGTCGATCGCGGCGATGACCGGCATGATCGATACGCTGACGTTCCGCACCGACCGGATGCGCGGTCTGGCCGAAAGCGGCTTTGCGACCGCGACCGACCTGGCCGACTGGCTGGTGCGCGAAGGCAATATCCCGTTCCGTGAAGCGCATCATATTACCGGGCGCGCGGTGGCCGCGGCGGAAAGCGCGGGTGTGCCGCTCGACCAGTTGCCGATCGATACGCTCACGGCCATTGATCCGCGCATCGACGATCGCATCTATGCCGTGCTGACGGTCGATGCGTCGGTCGCCAGCCGCAAGAGCCATGGCGGCACCGCGCCCGATCAGGTCCGCGCCCGCATCGCGCAGGCACAGCAGGAGCTTGGGGCATGAAGACTATATATGTTGCGTCAGTGACGATCGCCTTGGCAGCACTGGCGGGCTGCGGCGGGAAACAGCCGCTCAAGCCCCTCGCCAATCAGAAGCTGCCCGCCATCCCGCGTGGCGCAGCCGTTGCGCCGACGCCCGCGCAATTGTTGAAGCCATCGGTTCAGGCGCGACCCAAACGCGACGTCGAACTGCTCACCCAATCGGACAAACGGCAGGATGATGAATTCGACCTGCCCCCCGGCGCCGAGCCGCGCTGATATTTCGTAAGGACTGATCCTTGGACCATTTCCAATATGTCGATGGCGCCATGCAGGTGGAGCAGGTGCCGATGGCCTCGATCGCGGAGGCGGTCGGCACGCCCGTCTATGTCTATTCGACCGCCACGCTGGAGCGCCATGTTGGCGTGTTCCGCGATGGCTTGTCGCAACTCGCCGATCCGCTGATCGCCTTTGCCGTCAAGTCGAACCCCAATGCCGCCGTGCTGGCGACCTTGGCGAAGCTCGGGCTTGGCGCGGATGTCGTGTCCGGCGGCGAATTGCTGCGCGCGCTGGCGGCGGGTATTCCGGCCGACCGCATCGTCTTTTCGGGCGTCGGCAAGACCGCCGAGGAGATGCGGCTGGGCCTCGAAAAAGGCATCTACCAGTTTAACCTCGAAAGCGAACCGGAAGCGGAAATGCTGTCGCAGGTCGCGCAGTCGATCGGCCTGACCGCGCCCGTCGCCTACCGCATTAACCCTGATGTGGACGCAGGCACCCACGCCAAGATTTCGACCGGCAAGTCGGAAAACAAGTTCGGCATCCCCTATGACCGCGCGCTCGAAAGCTATGCCGCCGCGCGCGCGCTGCCCGGCCTCGACGTGCGCGGGGTCGCTGTGCATATCGGCAGCCAGCTGACCGACCTCGCCCCGCTGGAAGCCGCCTTCGTCAAGGTCGGTGCGCTGATCGAGAAGCTGCGGGAAGCGGGGCATGATATCCGCACCGCTGACCTTGGCGGTGGTCTTGGCGTCCCCTACGATCCGTCCAAGCCGCTGCCGCCCAGCCCGACCGATTACGGCGCGATGGTGACACGGGTGACGCAGGGCTGGAACGTCCGCCTGATGTTCGAGCCGGGCCGAGTCATCGTCGGCAATGCAGGCGCGTTGCTCTCGCGTGTCGTTCGCGTGAAGCAGGGCGCGATTGCCCCCTTCGTCATCGTCGATGCGGCAATGAACGACCTGATGCGCCCCAGCCTCTATGATGCCTGGCATGATATCCGCGCGGTCACACCCTCGGGCGAGAAGGCCGCCGCCAATGTCGTGGGTCCGGTGTGCGAGACGGGCGACACTTTCGCGATGGGCCGCGACATGGACGTCGTTCAGGCGGGCGACCTCGTAGCCTTCATGACCGCCGGTGCCTATGGCGCGACGATGGCGGGCACCTACAACAGCCGTCCGTTGACCCCCGAAGTGCTGGTATCGGGCGACAAATGGGCGGTGGTGCGAGAACGCCCGCCGATCGAGGCGCTGATCGCGGGTGACATCGTCCCCGACTGGGTTCGGTAAGATGCACAGCCTGCCCGTCTTCCTGCGGCTGAGAGGCCGGTCGGTCATCTTGACCGGGGAAGGCGAGGCAGCGGAGGCAAAGCGCCGCTTGCTCGAACGGGCGGGCGCGCGCATCGTCGGCGAGGATCACGCACAGGCGCGCCTCGCCATCGTATCGGATGGGGACGCGGCGACGGCGGAGCGCCTGCGCGCGCGCGGTGTGCTGGTCAACGCCACCGACAATCCCGATCTTTGCGACTTCACTCTTCCAGCGATCGTGGATCGCGACCCGGTGCTGATCGCGATCGGTACGGGCGGAGCATCGGCGGGACTTGCCAAGGCACTGCGCCAGCGGATCGAGGCGCTGCTGCCTGCCCGGCTGGGTATGTTGGCCGAGGCCTTGTTCGCATCCCGCGCCGCCATTCGGGAACGGTGGCGGGACGCTGCGGATCGTCGCCGCGCGATCGATGCGGGGTTGGCACCGGGCGGCACGATCGATCTAATGGCCGAAGCAAGCGCCGAGGCGCTGCCGCGCTGGCTGACGGAGGAGGGGATTGTTGGAGCCGCACGGCTGGAGACGATCCATCTCGCCTCAGCGGACCCCGACGATCTCACCTTGCGCGCCGCGAGGCTCTTGGGTGAGGCCGACCGCATCTACCACTGCCCTGACGTGCCCCCCGCGATTCTCAACCGCGCACGTGCCGATGCGGTGCGTATCGCTGCGGATTCGCCGCCTGTTGATTCAGGCTTCGGCCTGACGCTCTGGATCAGTTTGATTCAGGTGGCAGGTTAACGGTTTCCAAGCCATTAGGTGCATAGGCACGCAGGAAAATAGCGACGGCCGTTGCAGCATCCGCGTCGATCGTCCGGCTTGATGGGCGCGTGATAAGACCCATCAGCATCTGCTTGTGCGTAC
>CAJYHD010000320.1 GCA_913773715.1 uncultured Sphingobium sp. | reverse complement strand
AGCATCAGCGCCAGCCAGCAGCTGATCCAGCAGATCGTTCGGTATCGCAGGCTCTTTGCGTCGGGACATTTCGGGGCTCCTTCTTTCCCATTATGCCCGCCCGCACACGAAATTCCTGACACTCCCCTCCAGGTGACCGCGACGCCTTACTCGCTCTACCTCCAGCCGGAGGGCTATGAGGCAGCCAACGCCGGCGGCAACTTCGTGTTCAAACCCAAAAAGCCGGCGTTTACCGAACTGCTGCCGATCCACGGCGGTTACGTCGGAGGCGACGATTATTTTGGTGGCCACGATACCGACGATCCGCGTCACCACCTCATCGTAACGGTCAGCGACTTGGAGCAGGATGCGCTTCGCCGCCCCGACAAGCGACGCATTCATCCGAACTCGGTGTTGGACAGTCCCAACACCGTCGGTCTTCGGCGCGCCATCATCACTTTCGTCCTGGCCGCGTGCGTGCGGCGCTGGCAGCAGCACGAGGCCGGCGAGCGCAAGCGCAAGTACGCGATGATAATCCACAACGATACGCAGAAGGCGGCGCACGCTTGGCAGGATCAGGTGATCGAATGGATTAGCGAAGCGATCTTGGATCACGCGGAAAACGATCCGGAGACGCTGCGGCCACTGTTCGATGCGGCTTATGATGACCTCGATACGTCGGTCAGCGCCGACAAGGGTCGTATGCCCTCGCGCCAAGAGGCGTTCGAACTTTTTATTGATGCGCTGCAAAGCGATGACGTGGTGCGGGAGACGGTGAACTCCGACAAGGATGTGATGGCGCTGCTTGACACGCAAGCCGAGCTGAAGCTGCGCACGCCGTTTAATATCTATGTCGGCGGCAATATCCTCGACCGAGGCATCACCATCCCGAACCTGATCGCCTTCTACTACGGCCGAAACCCCCGAACGATGCAGGCTGATACCGTGCTTCAGCACTCACGCATGTATGGCAACCGGTCACGGCCCGATCTGGCGGTGACGAGGTTCTACACGTCGCAAGGGGTGTATGATCGGCTGTTCACGATCAACGGCTTTGAGAACGCGCTACGGGAAGCTTTCGAGACGGGCGCCCACGACCGCGGCGTCGTGTTCATTCAGACCGACCCCTTGCAGCGGGTGCGCCCGTGCGCGCCCAATAAGGTGATGCTCAGCTCGGTGGTGCCGGTCCGACCGAACGGCATGGTTTTGCCCACTGGGTTCCAGACGATCCGCGGTCGGGCAATGGCCGCGGCCCAGGCCAAGATCGATGCGCTAATTGATCCTCGATGGATCAACGCCGCCGGTTTCGCCGAGCTGGACCGCGCCCGCGCGATCGAGATTATCGACGCCATCGAGGAGACGATGGAGTTTGACGACACGGAGTTCGAGTGGGACGCCATGCGCGGCCTGATCGACTATTATTCCGACGTTCGCGACGGCGGCGACGGCAACCTGGTCGTGCTAGCAGAAACAGGGCGTCGGCTGACCAAAGGGGGTTCCGGTGACAAGTCCGGCCGCTCGATCTTGGGCACCGCGCTTCGATCAACCGTGATGGACCCTGGACGCTCGAAACCGGCGCTGGTGCTGCTACAACAGGAAGGCACTAAGGAGCAGGGCTGGAGCGGCCATAAGTTCTGGTGGCCTATCCTGGCAGCCCCTGCCGATGTGGAGCCCTGCATCTTCGCAACAAAGGTTGCGGCTTAGAAGCAGGCGAGGGGGAGCGCCGACACGCAGGCACCCGCGATGAGCTACTCGTCGGTGTCGGCGCCATCTTCCCGCTCCACGGATTCTGCGCCCCCCAGGGCCTGATATCGTCGATCGGCAAGCCATTGCAGGCGCTTTGCCTGGATCAGCATGACCCGCCGCAATCCACCTTGAACCTTTCGCTCGGCGATGACCTGGGCAAGTCTGGCGATGATGAGCGCACGTCGGGCAATCCTAAAATCAGGGTGCGAGCGGATCGCGAACACCTCATCAGAAACGATGCGTCCCCTGAACGATGGCGGTGCCTCGATCTCGACCTTCGCCAGCGGTGGGTCTTTCTCGTTCAGGATAGCTTTGAATCGGCTCTTTTCGATCGCCTGATCGTAAACCTTACGCTCCAGTGCATTGAGTTGATCGACGGCCGACTCCCATGCCGCCCAACGCGCGTCCGTCTTGCTTCTCGGCTTCGACACCTCTTGTAGGGCCGGAAGCGGCCAAACCTCGATCTCGTACACCTCGAAAGGGTCAAGCACAGACATAGCAACGGCATCGGTGCGTTGATTGGTCAGATGGCGCCGGATGCGAGTGCGAAGCTGCTCGTTAGTTTGCCCGACGTAGATCGGTTCCCCGTCATAATCGAAGAAGGCGTATACGCCCCACTTGAAGTTGCCGACTTTCGACGCAGCGGCAGCTCCTTCGGCGGTGAAGGCACTATCAAGATAACGTGCGAGATTCTTACGCAAATCCTCCGTTTCAAACGGAGGGAAGTTGATCTCGTCTGGATTCCGACCGTCCATGCACGCTCCACGTTTCAGTGACATATAGCTCGGCAGGGGAATAGGCGCGAGCCCGATCGGCCTTGCAAATTAGGAACACATGTAGAACATACTGGACAAGGTCAAAATGTGGCGCCACAATGGCGCCATGACTACGTCTTCCAAGCCCGCCACTGTGCGCGATCTCGATCGCATCAACCTCCGCCTATCGGCCGAGACGTTCGCTCTGATCGACGCGGCGCGCGCCGATCGCCTCGGCAACGTCTCGCGCAACACCTGGATCACCGAAGCCGTCGCGGAGAAGCTGGCGCGCGAGACGAGCGCCAACGATCGCCACGGGGAAGGGCGGGTCGCTAATGGCTAAGTTCTACGAGTTCTTCGCTGGCGGAGGCATGGCGCGCGCTGGCCTGGGGGCGGGTTGGACCTGCCTGTTCGCCAACGACTTCGACCATAAGAAGGGGCTCACCTACCAAGCAAATTGGGGCATGGGCGGCGAGCTGACGGTCGGTGACGTGAAGCAAATCACCGCCGCCAAGCTGCCCGGCGTGGCCGATCTCGTATGGGGTTCATTCCCCTGCCAAGACCTGTCACTGGCGGGGGGCGGGGCGGGGCTGCGCGGAGAGCGCTCGGGCACCTTCTACCCGTTCTGGGACGTGATCCGTGGCCTCATCGCGGACGGAAGGGCACCCAAGCTGATTGCGCTCGAGAACGTCTGCGGCACACTGACCTCGCATGAGGGCAAGGATTTCGAGGCGATCTGCCAGACCTTCGCGGACGCGGGCTACCGCTGCGGCGCCTTGGTCATCAACGCGGATCTCTTCCTTCCGCACTCCCGTCCTCGTCTATTCGTGATCGGTGTCCATGCCGACGTGACAGTCGACTCGACGCTACTCGCGCCTGGGCCGATTGAGCCGTTCCATACGCGGGGCCTGCAAAGCGCAGTCGAGCGGCTGCCGGCCGAGCTGCGACAGGGCATGTTGTGGTGGAACATGCCGACGCCCAACCGACGCAACACGACGTTCGCCAGCATGATCGAGGAGAACCCGTCGAGCGTGTCTTGGCACACGTCTGCGGAAACGCAGCAGCTCCTCGGCATGATGTCGCCCATCAACCTCGCCAAGGTGAACGCCGCCAAGCGGGCAGGGCGCCGCATGGTCGGAGGCGTCTACAAGCGCACGCGAGTTGAGGGAGGCAAAAAGGTGCAACGCGCCGAAGTTCGTTTCGACGACGTATCTGGCTGCCTACGCACGCCCGCCGGCGGCTCCAGCCGCCAAGTGATCGTCGTCATTGATGGCGCGAAAGTGCGGTCGCGACTGATCTCCGCGCGCGAGACAGCGCGTCTCATGGGTCTAGACGATGACTACAAGCTGCCGCGCAACTACAATGAAGCATACCACCTGACCGGCGACGGGGTGGCGGTGCCGGTTGTTCGGCACCTCGCCCACCATATCCTAGAGCCCCTGTTGGGCATGGCGGAGGCTGCCGAACGGGCTGCTGCATGAGCGTCATACCGTGCGAGCAGAACAGCGATCTGCGCGCGCAAATCGAGCGGTTCGCCGAGGTTCTGAAAACCGAGGCGCACCGGCTCGGTGATCATGGCCTGGACGAACGTGACTTCTACAATTCGGGCCTGTTCCGTGGTGCCGTCGAGCGGGTGAGAGGGCAATTCTCCGCGACGATGCGCACCAAGCGCGAGTTCGTCCAGCACGTCCTCAACCACATGGAGGACGAAGGCTTTATCGCCGGGTGGGATCTCACCGACGATTCCAGCCGCAACGACTATCGGGTCCGGCTTCCATCAGGTCGCACTGCCGTCATCGACCTCAAGGGTTGCTTAGACGGCAACAACACCAACATATTCGAGCGGCCGGCCGATGCCGACGAGTTTGTGATTTGGAGCATCTGCACCAACCTCGGCGCCGATCCACGTCGCAATGCTTGGTCGGGGATCCACACGCGCTTGAGCGTTGAGATGATCTCCCGCAACCAGCGTGTTGATGGCCTGATCGTCTGGGACATGGTGTGCGGCACGATCGGCCGCCCATGTCCCAAGGTCGCCGGTGACGATGGAGCACGGCTCACCGACATTGGCCCATTTCGCGTTCCGCCGGCCTGCACCTACCTGTTTCCAAGCATCGTGCCGTCCAGCGCCGCCCCCGCTGCTTCAGCTCAGCCGATCGAAGCGGTGGAGCTGCTGTTGGCGTTCCACCGCTGCTTCAAAGGCAACGATGCTGAATTGAACCATGTGGATTTCGAGCTGCTGCAAAGCGGCTCCGACCTCATGCGGCGCACCACGATCCGGCGTGCTGGCGTGGTCCAGAAGGTGTCGGACATGGCGCCGATCCGGCGTGCTTAACCGTCGAGGAAGCTGACCAGACGGCGTGATAGCTGGTCGGCATCCCGCATCTCGCATTCCCACAGCACCAGGACGCGCCAGCCTTCGTTTTCGAGCTGCTGCCGCGCCATTCCATCCCGCTCGACGTTCCGGGCGAGCTTGGGGTGCCAGTATGCCGCGTTGCTTGAAGGGCGGCGTGATCCGCGCGGACAGTCGTGCTGATGCCAAAAGCATCCATGCACGAATATCACCGCTCGGCGCGCGGGGAACACCAGGTCGGGGCTACCGGGTAGATCGCGGCGATGAAGACGGAAGCGGTAGCCGAGCCGATGGGCTAACCGCCGCACCACTATTTCCGGCCGAGTGTCCTTGCCGCGGACTCGGCGCATACGTTCTGATCGAGCGGCGGGTTCAAGCGTGTCCATCGCCCATTACCTACCATGCCGCATTGGCATTCGATCGCGCGGAAGAAAGGTAGACCTTTCTACCTCCGATAATGGCGACCCGTGTGCGCCATGGCAAAAATAGCTGACTCTACCCGCCTCCTGATGCCGCGTTCGCGGTCGCCGAAAAGCTCAAGGAATGATCGATCAGGCGGCAACGCTCCACGCTCTGAAGCTACTATCTGCGCCCTTGACCCTGATATCATCGCGCCTGCGTGTAGCCACGCCGATCGAAGCCATGTCGACCGTATCATAGAGATTGAGATATTCCTGGCTCGTATAGGATCGATCCGCAGCAGTGACGGGGAAAATGAAAACGCGCCGGGACGGATGGGTGAAGGCATCGAAATAGCCCAATTCCCACGGACACCACTTAGACTTGGTGGCATTCGCCGAATGCAGATAGAGCAGCGTCCGGCACTGCCGCATCCGCCCTCTGATCTTCTCGGCGGTCGCCCGCGTTACGGCGGTACGATCTAGCAGCGGATCGTCGATCCAGTCGACATAGACGGACAACCCTTTTTCCTCGAGCAGTTGCTTCGCTCCTAGGACAAGTTCCTGATCCATGAAAGAATGCGACAGGAATACATCGAATGAAGATTGGTATGTGTCACGCGATTCGCGCAACAAAATGCCCGCGGACTTGAACGTAGCTGCTTTCGCACGAGCAGCGGCAGCCCGGACCTCAGATTCGGTAACGTAGGACATGATCGATCTCGCCTTTAACGACCGGCGCGCTGGGCAGCGGCTTCAACCCACGACGAAAAGTTCTTTCTGCCGTCACCCTGCAACCAGGAATAAGTAGGGTAAGTTACTCTGGTCCCGAACCGATCGGTAAGCGCAAGCTTTGCGATCGGATCGGCCCCGGCCGGATCAACGGTGCCGTTACTATCCTTCATGCCAGCTAAGTGCACACCAAGGATGCCGCGTCCCTCGCGGTGGGCCTTGCGGATCTCATACTCCACCCACGGCCTCATATGCGTATCGCGACCGATCAGTACCGCTACCACGCTACTGCCGTTCATCTGCGTATCGATCCAGTTCTGGATCGCCTGCGGGCCATTGCGCATGATTTCTTCCCACGACGCATGATCGACAATGGTGTTGGAATCACGGTTTCCCGGCAACATCCAGGCATTGCGGACCTGCGACACGCGCCATGCATCTCGCGTGAAGTGAAAGCTGAAGAATACCCGCCTCGCCAATGCCGTTCTCCCAGATGTTCATCACAAACGATTTTTCAGCGTGCGATCCGCTTAATGATTTTCAAAACCGCATCAGCGAGTTGATCTGGCGTTGCCGAGGCGTCTGACAATATGCGCAACTCATCGTCCGTGGGGCGCCGGGCATTACTGCCAGTCGACGGAAGGGCTGATGTCAGCAACCCATTGGCGATAACCGAGGCAGCGCCTCCGGTGGCTCCGACAGGCAATAGAAATGCACCTCTACCATCGGCGAGGGCGCGCTCTTCGAACACACCGGTGGCAGACACCAGTTCGCCGGACTCGATCTTCGCACCGCCAACGAAAACCACGATACCCGCCAAGCGCGCCAACTCACCACGCAGCTCTGCCCAATGCTGACGATCCGGCTCAGCGTCACCGACCGGTTGCGGAAAGGGACGAACAACCAACCGCCGATCAAAGTCCCACTCACCGCGCCCCTGCATGGTTTCGAGGAACCCTGACAGCGAAGCTGATCCGACCAACAGCCCGGCCCCGGATAGCATGAAAAGATCTGTCGATCCGATCCTACGCCCGATCGCGCGCGCTACATCGTGAACGAACCCCGCGCTAGAATCACCGGCATTGAGCGGCCAGCTACCCGACACCCATATCCGATGACGTGCCACACGCCGTTCGAGTTCATCCATCAATTCATCAATTTCAGCGAACGCATTGATCTCGACGACGACAAGACCATAGCGTCGTAAGTCGCGCACCCAATAGTCATGCCGCTTCAACCGGGCGGCGTGGGCATCATCAGACCCAAAATCCGCCCGCTGTGGCCGCCGTGCGATCATGAAGTGTCGGGGCGGGGTCGTTGGAAAATGCTCACGCAGCAAGGCAAGCACGTGGCGGACGTTCGGGTCCGTCAGGCTCATACCCACGAACAGGAAGGTCATTCCTGTCAGATGAGCGTGCAGCAGACCCAAAAATGCACCGCGCCGCTGCCGGTATAGTTCGTAATCCTCGGTGGAAATTACCAGATCATCAACTGCATCGATGGTCCCGTGCATCTTGTAAATGCGGACCGCTCCCGCGCGGCGCTTGCGCAGTGCCAACTGCTCCTGGTTGGCCCGAACATCAACCGGGCGCCCAAGCTCGCCGAACGCACGCTCGATCAGCCGGTCGTAATTCGTCGTCCACACCTCGCGGATCGGCAGCCTTGCCAGCGACAGCAACGCCGAGGGGATGGCATGATCCGGCTCGATCTGCTCCCGTATGGCATTTAGTACGGTCGTGCGGTTCGAATGATCCGCACCAATCGCCCATTGAGCAACTGCCGTAAGATCGTCGACGTCCTCAATTTCGAGGCCGAGATCACCCGCAATTTCCTGCAGCAAGCCCTTCCACGAGGGATACCCCGCGGCCATGGAAGTGCCGGCACCGACAAGAACCGAAGCACCATCCTCAGCAAGTGCTGAGGTGTACTCTCTCAAAAATACATCGCGATCGCTCAAAGGGTACCGGCGAAGATTATCAGTATCATTCGTTCACATTACGTTCTTCCGAGGAGCGTTTCAAGCCGTGCGGTCTGCCATCGGCCATGACCAGCCGCGGCGCGCAATGCGTATCGATCCAATCGGTGATCTCGCCAGCCTCACCGCTGCTATATCATTCGAGATAGCTGCCTTCATCAGCACCGCCTGATTGGGTGTTTGACGTAGCGCAGCCCTAGTTACGATTCTCGCGGAGTGATATGATACGGCCATGCGCACGGTCCCCTTTCCCCGCACACCCGCCCAGGTCCGTGAATGCCTTGCGCTGGCAGCCGAAGGTGCGATCGCAGTCGAACGCGACGGATCGCCGATGATCGCCATCGTGCCGGTCGAAGAGTATGAGCGCCTTGTCGCACTCGACAGGACGGAAGCTGCGGAAGACTGAGTGAAGCCCGGCAAACGGGACACACGCGAAACACAACTTTCTACCTCGGCTTACATCTCCATACCGTAGTCCCGTTCGCGGCCACCTCCGCCCATGCCGGGGCCGTCGAGGCGTAGCTGGCGCTCGGGGATGCGGGCGTCGAGCGCCTTCTCCAGCGCCGGCTGCCGCGTCATGCGGTTCTCGAGACGCTCGAGGCGGCGCTCGGCCCGGTCTTCGATCCGCGGCGTTTTGCCCGCACCCCGGTCGCCCGACGCCGACCGCCAGTCGGCAACGAACCGGTCGGCATAGGCGCGAGGATCGGCACGCGCCTGCCCCTCCTCCGCCCAGACCTGCCGCAACTCTCCCGGAGCGATCTGCTCCAGACCCCGTACCGGGTCGGCGCTGCGGTCCAGCACGATCCGCAGATCCTCGGCCGCATAGGGCCGGACCCGGTCGAGCGCGG
>CAJYHD010000319.1 GCA_913773715.1 uncultured Sphingobium sp. | reverse complement strand
GCTGTCGCAGCCAAACCTCCGGCCGATGAGCGATGGCCTGAGTGGCGCGCCTGCGACTTACGGCGACGTGCCCCGGCTCGGTCCGCCGCTCCCCGGAGACCTTGGAAAGCCGATCCTCGAACGGCAGCAGCAGCTGGCGACTGGCGGGGATTCCGGCAATCAGCAGCTACAGCAAGCCGAGGCCGCCGAACGCGAGCGCCGACTGGCCGAGCTCAAGGCGGCCCGGGAATCGGGCGTGCTCGTGCAGAATCGGCAGACCTCGGCCCCGACTGAGCCAATTGCGGCCACGCCAGTGCCCGCACCGGCGGGTGAGGCGGACAAGGTCGCGCTCGATCCCGATCGTGATCCGAACGCACAAGGGCGCAAGGCTGCCTTTGTCGGCAAGCGGGATTCGACGGGGGACATCAATCCCTACGCACTGACCCCTCTGCCGTCTCCGTACACGCTGTCGGCTGGAAGCGTGATTTCAGCGAGCCTGATCACCGGCCTGCGATCCGATCTTCCCGGATTGGTCACCGCCCAGGTCACCGAGAACACCTACGACAGCGGGAGCGGTAGCATCCTGCTCATACCGTAAGGCGCCCGGCTCATCGGGAGTTACGACAGCGTCGTCGCCTTCGGACAGAAGCGCGCGCTCATCGTCTGGCAGCGCATCATCATGCCGGACGGCCGCTCGCTGCGCATCGACAACGTGCCCGCCACAGATCCGTCGGGTTACGCCGGTCTTGCTGACAAGGTCGACCTCCACACTTGGCAGCTGCTCAAGGGGGTCGTGCTTTCGACGCTGCTCGGTGTCAGCTCCGACCTGGCACTGTCTGGCCAAAGTGACCTGGTTCAGGCGATCCGCATGTCGACCCAGGATAATGTGGCGCGGGCCGGCGACCAGATCACCCAGCGTAATCTCGGTGTGCAGCCGACGATCACCATTCGCCCCGGCGCACCGGTTAGGTTGGTCGTTCACAAAGATCTTGTGCTGGCGCCCGCAGGGAAGGAGGGCTGACATGGCTGATATTAAGCTCGCCCAGCTTCCGGATCGAAACCCCATCAAGCTCAGCATTCTGGTCATGCCCGACCTTCATCAGGCATTGATGGAATATGCCGCGCTTTATGCGCAGGCCTATGGCCGGGAAGAACCGGTGACCGAACTGATCCCGGCGATGCTCGCGGCTTTTCTCGAGAGCGACCGGAGCTTCGTGAGGGAGCGGGAGGCGCGGCTGCGGGGTCAGAAATGATCGAGCGGGCCTGGGAGCGAAAGATCGAGCCGCTCACGGTGCGGATTTCAACCGCGGTGCGGATCACGGGCATAAGCCGATCTCGCATCTACGAGCTAATCCAATCCGGCGACCTCGAAACCGTGAAGGTCGGCCGGGCCACGTTAATTCAGTACAGGAGCCTGAAAACGCTGATCGGGGGGTAGGGAAGAGCCTCTATTTTCGCGGGGCACTTTTATGCGCCGAACCGCATAACGGTCTTGTATGCCGAAAATCGCATAATTCTACTTTATGTTCGAAATAGCATATTGTCATTTTATGTGATTTAGAGCATAGGGCGATCTAGGAGAAGCCTATGTCGCACATCGCCCGGTCCCCCCGCCAGTTAGGTAACATCATACAGCGCACCCGCAAGCAGCGGGGCCTGACACAAACCGAACTCGCCAATCTGGCGGGGCTACGCCAGGAAATGGTCTCGAAGATCGAGACAGGGCACGAAGCCACCAAGCTTTCGTCGATATACTCCTTGTTTGCCGCGCTCGACCTTGAACTGGTCGTCGATAGGCGTTCCGGACGACCGGCCAAGGATATCGAGGATATCTTCTGATGGCGCGCCGCAAGGCCCATGCGCCGCTCAATGCCTTCATCAACAATCGCCTCGTCGGGCGATTGCGCAAAGAAGCGAGTGGCGCGGTCAGCTTCCAGTATGACCAGACCTGGCTCGACTGGGATCCGGCGTTCGCGATCTCCCTATCGTTGCCCATGCGCGAAACCGCATATAGCGGCGAGCCAGTCGTCGCCATCTTCGACAATCTGTTGCCCGATAGTCCAAACGTGCGCAGGCGCGTGGCTGAGCGCATGGGCGCGCAAGGTGCAGACTATTTCAGCCTGCTGGCAGCAATCGGGCGCGATTGCGTGGGGGCCATGCAGTTCCTGCCCGATGACGTGCCCGCCGACGTCGAGCCCTATGTCCAGGGCGACCCCGTCAGTGATGACGAAATTGAAGCCATTCTCGCCAGCCTCGCGACGGCACCGCTTGGCGTCGACAAGGAGCAAGAGTTTCGCATCTCGATTGCGGGCGCCCAGGAAAAGACGGCGCTCCTTCGGCATGACGGCCAATGGATGCGGCCGATCGGGACAACCCCCACGACCCATCTCCTGAAGCCCCAACTCGGCGAGATCCCGACCGCCTTCGGTCCGATCGACATGGCGGCGAGTGTCGACAACGAGCACTACTGCCTGAAGCTCCTGGCGGCCTTCGGCCTCGGTGTGGCCGACACCGAGATCGTCACGTTCGGCAAGCGGCGCGTGCTGGTGGTCGAACGCTTCGATCGGCGTTGGCGCAATGCCGAGCGTCTTCTGCGCCTGCCGCAGGAAGACTGCTGTCAGGCAATGGGCATACCATCTGCGCAGAAATACCAGAACAATGGCGGCCCAGGCATGGCCGACATCCTGACCCTGCTGCAACGCTCGGACGAGCCGCAGAAGGACCAAGTGGATTTCTTCAAGAGCCAGATCCTATTCTGGCTGATCGGGGCAACAGACGGGCACGGCAAGAATTTCAGCGTCTTCCTGAAGCCGCAAGGCCGTTACAGCCTGACGCCGTTCTACGATGTACTCTCTGCCCAGCCCGCTTTTGACAAGCGTCAGATTCCGAACAACAAATACAAGCTCGCCATGTCGGTTGGCAAAAGTCGCCACTATCGCATCCTGGAAGTGGTCGGGCGGCACTTCGTGCAGTCCGGCAAGGAAGCGGGCCTCGGTCCTACCCTCATGAGAAAGGCCATTGCAGACATAATCGAGCGGGCCAAGGATGCGCCGGACAAGGCACTATCCCTTATGCCGGGCGATTTCGCGCAAGAGATCCATGGCAGCATCGCGGCCACTATGCCTGCCCGGTTGCGTCTACTCGAAACGGCTTTTGAGGAGTTGTAATTCGCGCTCGTCGTGAACGAGCCATCGGAGAGCGTAACCCCTCCTACTCCGAACAATTCCCGATCGGGAAAAATGACAGGAGCCAAGCAGACCGCCGAAAATTCTGCCCGATCGGGAAAATTACTCACTGCAATGGACGGCTGCGGGGGCGTCCGCGCCGGCGTCCGCGAGGCGCTGCCAGTTTCGAATTCACGCTCTTCGCTTTCCTCTGAATTATCGGTGTGGGTCTGGGGCCGGCTGCGGCCTCGCGAAGGCTATCGAGATAGTCTGACCAGTGCTGCATCATGGCTAATCGCTCTTCCCAATATTCGCCGCGCGCGTAGGCACGGCGAACCGATGAAGCTTCCTGGTGGGCCAACTGCCGCTCGATGGCATCCGGGTTCCAGCGGCCCATCTCGTTGAGCAAGGTCGCAGCCATTGCCCGGAAGCCATGGGCGGTCATTTCACCGTTGGCGTAGCCCATTCGCCGCAAGGCCTGGTTCACGCCGTTTTCCGACATCGGCCGCCTCGGGCTGCCCATGCAAGGGAAGAGGTGCTGACGGTGGCCAGTCAACTCCCTGAGTTCCTCGATCATGGCCAGTGCCTGCCGGGAGAGAGGCACCCTGTGCGGCCGCCGCATCTTCATCTTCTCGACCGGGATCGACCAGATCGCCTTGTCGACATCGATCTCGGTCCATTCCGCCTGGCGCAGTTCGCCCGGGCGGACGAACAGGTGCGGGGACAACCTCAGCGCCATGCGCGTGACCGCCTGACCGTTGTAGGCGTCGATGGTCTTGAGAAGGATCCCGACCTCGTCCGGATCAATGATCGCGGCGTGGTGCGTCGTCCGCGGCGTGGTCAGGGCGCCCCGCAGGTCGGCGGCAACATCGCGGTCGCAGCGCGCCGTCGCGATGCCATAGCGGAACACCCGGCTGAGCACGCTGCGCATGCGGCGGGCACTCTCATAACGACCGTTCGCCTCGACCTTGCGCAAGACGGCAAGGGCCTCGTGCGGCGTGATGCCGTCAATCGGATGCGTTCCGATCAGCGGGTAGGCCGGCTCAGGAGCCACCGGACCTTGTCGAGGGTGACTTCGGCGCGGCCCTCGCGTTCACACTTTGCCATCCACTCCTGGGCAACCTCCTTGAATGAGGTAGCCGTCGCGAACTTTGCCGTGACCTGGGCCCGCTTCTTTTCCAGAACAGGATCAAGGCCGGCTGCGAGCGCCTTGCGAGCATCGTCGCGACGGACGCGGGCCTCTGCCAAGCTGATTTCGGGCCAGGGCCCGATATGCAAGGTCTTCTGCTTGCCAAGGTGACGGAAGTTCATTCGCCACAGCTTGGAGCCATTGGGTCTAACTGAAAGGTGCAGGCCTTGAGAATCGGAAAGGTTGTAAGGCTTGGCTGCCGGCTTTGCGGAAGTGATCTGGATATGCGTCAGCATCGTGTTCGTCCCAGCTTGGCCGGGCTGAAACGGCACCAACAATAGCACCAACAAAATGTTGGTCTCGTGCTGGAAACCGGTGGATCAGCCCGGACGGTTGTCGAGGCGATTTTCCGCTGAAAATGCTGTAAAACCAACCGCTTGCTGGACGCCTCTGGACGTGTCCAGAAGGCGCAAATGGTGCCCAGAAGAGCTTTCGGCCGGGCGACTTAAGCGATTGATTTCGCAGTCAAATCATGGACTTGCGAACTCGCCACAGGCATCATTAGCACGATCCGGATTCGTGGAAAAGGCTGGATGTTAATGGACAGGGGACGGCCGAGCCTTTCTAGCAGCG
>CAJYHD010000318.1 GCA_913773715.1 uncultured Sphingobium sp. | reverse complement strand
CCCGCCTCGACATGGAGGCCAAGGCGAAGAAGCTGCTCGATCGCGCAGCGTGATCTACACGGAGCCGGACATGCGGATTTCCGTGTCTCCGGCTCCGGCTGATCGGGAGTCAATCATCCGCAGATTGGGAGGGGCGCCCCCCGCCGAAGTTCCCGCCTATGCGTCCCCGTGGCGCTGCCCTCGAAGAGTGAGAGGGCGGCGCTTCGCTTCGTGACGGGTTGAAGGTCGAGAGAGAGGCTCCCGGCCGCCCGTCGCGGAGTAAAGACCATGGCAAGTGCCGTTCAGAAGATCACCCTGTCGTCCTCGCGCGACATCCCTTTCAACAAGCTGGTGCTGAGCCAGTCGAACGTCCGGCGTATCAAGGCGGGGGTCTCGATCGAGGACCTGGCCGAGTCCATCGCCCGGCGCGGCCTGATCCAGTCGCTGCACGTCCGGGCGGTGCTGGATGCTGAGGGCATTGAGACCGGCATGTTCGAGGTGCCGGCCGGCGGCCGCCGCTTCCGCGCGCTCGAACTGCTGGTGAAGAGCAAGCGCCTGAACAAGACCTCGACCGTCCCGTGCGTCGTCAGCGATGCGGCAAGTGGCATCCTGATGGAGGAAATCTCCTTCGCCGAGAATGATGAGCGCATTCCCCCACACCCCCTCGACCAGTTCCGCGCCTTCCAGGCGATGCGCGACAAGGGGATGAGCGAGGAAGCCATGGCCGCCGCTTTTCTGATCGACGTCAATGTCGTGAAGCAGCGCCTCAAGCTCGCATCCGTCTCCCCCGTGCTGCTGGACGCCTTCGCCGAGGACGGCATGGAGCTCAAACAGCTCATGGCCTTCACCGTCTCGCAGGATCATGCCCGCCAGGAACAAGTCTGGGAGGCCGTCCGCAATAGCTGGCAGAAAGAGCCGTGGCATGTCCGGCGCGCGCTGACCGAGAAGACCGTGCACGCCGCTGACAAGCGCGCCGTCTTCGTCGGCGTCGATGCGTATGAGGCTGCAGGTGGCCTCGTCCTGCGCGATCTCTTCGAGAGCGACAATGGCGGCTGGCTTCAGGATGTCGGCCTGCTGGACCGGCTGGTGGCCGAGAAGCTGAAGATCATCGCTGACGAGGTGGCGAATGAGGGGTGGAAGTGGGTCGATGCGGCGGTCGAAATCCCCTACGGCATCACCCACGGTCTGCGTCGGGTCACGCGCGACGTTCTTGACATGAGCGACGAGGAACGCGCGACCCGCGACGCGCTGGAGGCTGAACTCGACGCCCTCGTCGCCGAGTATCAGGGCGGAGACGACCTGCCGGATGCGGTCGATCAACGCCTCGGCGAGATCGAGACGGCGATCGAGCAACTCGACGATCGCCCGGTCATCTATGACCCGGCGGAGATCGCCATAGCCGGCGTCTTCGTCACGATCGACGCGAACGGCGCACTCAAGATCGATCGCGGCTATGTCCGACCCGAAGACGAATTGCCGGTGAAAGCGGCAGACGACGGTGAAGTGGCAGATGAAGACGTTGATCCCGACACCGGCGAGATCCGCGAACCCGCCATCCAGCATGCCGTCATCACCCTCGGTGGCCAACGTGAGACAGTGGATGAGGACGATGACGACGGCATCAAGCCGCTTCCCGAACGCCTCGTCACCGAGCTGACCGCACACCGCACCTTGGCGCTGCGCGATGCCGTCGCCAACCATCCGCATGTCGCCATGACGGCGCTGCTGCACAAGCTCGTCGCGGATACCTTCCTGCACCGCTCGGCGACCGGCGTACTGGAGGCCAATGTCCGGCGGGTCCATCTCCCGGTGCAGGCAGACGATCTAAATGAGAGCGCATCGGCGAAGTCCGTCGATGACCGGCACGAGCGCTGGGGCGATCATGTCCCTTCCGATGACGATACACTCTGGGATTGGCTGACCGCGCTCGACAATGACAGCCGCATGGAACTGCTCGCCCATTGCGTCAGCTTTGGGATCAATGCGCTCTGCGAGCGGCCCAATCCCTATAGCGGCTCTGGCGTCAGCGCGCATGGGCTTGAGGTTCGCATGGCGCAGGCCGAGCGGCTGGCACGCGTAACCGGCCTCGACATGGTGGCCGTCGGTTGGCGACCAACCGTCGGCAACTACCTAGGCCGCGTCACCAAGGCGCGCATCGTCGAGGCGGTGCGGGAGGGCGCGGGCGAGCGGGCGGCCCAGCTCATCGACCATATGAAGAAGGGGGACATGGCCAAGGAGGCAGAGCGCCTGCTGGCCGATAGCGGATGGTTGCCCGAAGCGCTGCGTCCGGCCGACGCTGACGGCGGGGCGGTCGGCGGTCATGCCGGTCAGGATGCCGGCGACGCGGCACTCCCTGCCTTCCTCTCTGACGATGGGGAGGACGAGGAGCCGATCGAGGAGGACGAGCAAGCCCTGCTAGCCGCTGAATGACCAGGCCCGGCGGGGAGCATTCCAGTTATCCCCGCCGGCGCCATTCCTTTCCGTCATCCTTAGCCCAGCCCAAGTTTCAGAAATTACGTGGCGACGCCGCGCAGGCCGGGCTCTCTCGTTTCAGGAGGCTGTGATGAGCATCCCCGATTACGCCCGTACCAATTTCCAGACGCTGCTGCGCGCGGCCGCCGACGGCAATCTGGCCCTCATGGAATGCCTCGACGCTTCAGACCACGTTCCTCGCTACGTCATCTGCGCTGTTGGCCGCGACAGCGGCGACTATGTCTTTGTCCCGTTCGGCCATCTGGCGGACGGCAATCCCTACAACGCCTATTTGCCGCCTGATCCTGCCGATCCCGGCGGCTTCATCCAGCCTGACGGGCGGTAGAACAGACCATTGACCAAGAAAGCGCCCACCTCACGGTCGGGCGCTTTTGTCATGTCAGAACAGTCAGAGGGAGAGGGGGGCCGGGACGGGATTGAGTCCGGGCGGTCGAGAGAGAGCGTCGCGCGGGCTTTGCCACTTTCGCTCTCCCGAGGTCTGATCCCATGAACATGCTGTCCCCCGTGACTGCCGCGTCGGCCGCGCCGCGCTCGCTTGCCCTATCAACGGGCATTCTCTCCGCTGCGAATTACCTTCTGCGCTCCTTCGAACGCGGCGCGCGCGTTGATGCTGCGATCCTACGCTCCGTAATGGAAGCGGCCTTTGGTGCGTCCGACGCGTCGGGCACCTGGGACTGGAAGACGGCTTACGAGGCGTGCGAAGTCGCCACCGTCCTGTTCCTGCGAAAATACGGAAAAGCGCTCTTCCGCAAATCCGCATCTCCGGCTGCACGGTTGTCCGTGCTGACGAAGATCGCCGGCCTCTTGCCTACCCATACCCGGCGCTCCGAGGAGTCTCAGGCGCTCCAGCAATTCTCGACGCCGCTGCCGCTCGGCCTGGTGGCGCTCACCGCCGCGGGGATCAAGCCGGATGACCGCGTGCTCGAACCCTCGGCCGGCACTGGCCTCATGGCCATCCTCGCCCAGACAGCAGGCGCTTCGCTGATCCTCAACGAGCTGGCCGAGACCCGCGCCGAGCTTCTCGCCGCCCTCTTTCCGGCGATCACCGTGACCCGGTTCGACGCCGCGCAGATCGACGATCATCTGGGTCTCGCCAGCGTCCCGTCCGTCGTTCTGATGAACCCGCCCTTTTCAGCGATGGCGCATGTCGGCGGTCGCGTGCAGGATGCGGGCTTCCGTCATATCGCCTCGGCGCTGAACCGGCTCGCCCCCGGCGGGCGTCTGGTCGCCATTACCGGCGCCAATGTCGGGCCGGACCTGCCGGACTGGCGCGATGCTTTTACCGGCCTGCAGGCGCGCGGCCGTGTCGTGTTCACCGCTGGGATCGCAGGTTCGGTCTATCACAAGCATGGAACCAGCTTTCCGACGCGGCTGACCGTCATCGACAAGCAGCCCGCCGATGATCCGACCGTGTTCCCGACCGCGCCGGGCTTGGCGCCGGATGCTGCCACGCTGCTCGGCTGGATCGAGACGCAGGTTCCTCCGCGTCTGTCGGTAACGCTGCCCGCCGAGGTTCGACCGGTGGCCACAGCTCCGAAGTCCGTGCGCAGTTATCTGGCCCGCTCGGCGGCCTCGCGTCCGACGACTGCCGCCGCTGCCGATCCCGACGGCATCGAACTCGCTTATGAGACGGTGGACTGGTCGGCACCGGAAAACGGGCAACTCACAGAAGCGATTTATGAAGAATACGGATTGCAGTCGATCCGTATTCCCGGCTCTCAGGCGCATCCGACCAAGCTGGTCCAGTCGGCCGCGATGGCGTCGGTCGCGCCGCCGAAGCCGAGCTATCGTCCGACGCTCCCCGATAATATCCGCGCACTGCTCTCGGACGCCCAGCTTGAGACCGTCATCTATGCAGGCGAAGCCCATGGCGATTATCTCGCCGGATCATGGACGGTCGATCCCACGTTCGATCTCGTCCAGGCCGTCCCCGAGGACGCTCAGAACGCAGTGCGCTTCCGTCGCGGCTTCATGCTCGGCGACGGTACGGGGGCGGGCAAGGGCCGCCAGTCGGCCGGGATTATCCTCGACAATTGGCTGCAAGGGCGGCGCAAGGCGGTCTGGGTGTCGAAGTCCGACAAACTGATCGAGGATGCGCAGCGCGACTGGTGGGCGCTCGGCATGGAACGATTGCTGGTCACGCCGCTGTCGCGCTTCCCGCAGGGCAAGCCGATCACACTGAGCGAAGGCGTCCTGTTTGCAACCTATGCCACGCTACGTTCCGACGAGCGCGGCGAGAAGGTTTCCCGCGTGCGCCAGATCGTCGATTGGTTGGGCTCCGATTTCGATGGAGTCCTCATTTTCGACGAAAGCCATGCCATGCAGAACGCCGGTGGCGGCAAGAGCGAACGCGGTGACGTCGCCCCCTCGCAGCAGGGGCGCGCGGGGCTTCGCCTGCAACATGCGCTTCCGAACGCCCGCGTCGTCTATGTCTCCGCGACCGGCGCAACGACCGTGCATAATCTCGCCTACGCCCAGCGCCTCGGTCTCTGGGGCAGCGAGGATTTCCCCTTCGCCACGCGCGCCAAATTCGTCGAGGCGATCGAGGATGGCGGTGTCGCGGCGATGGAGGTTCTGGCCCGCGATCTGCGTGCGCTTGGTCTTTATACCGCCCGTTCGCTTTCATATGACGGCGTCGAGTACGAGCTGGTCGAGCACCCGCTTACCGAGGAACAGCGCCGTATCTACGATGCCTATGCCGGTGCGTTCGCGATCATCCATAATCATCTCGACGCGGCGATGCAGGCCGCCAACATCACGGGTAGCGACGGGACGTTGAACCGGCAGGCCAAGTCCGCCGCACGCTCCGCCTTCGAAAGCGCCAAGCAGCGCTTCTTCGGCCATCTCCTGACCAGCATGAAGACGCCGACGTTGATCCGTTCGATCGAGGCGGATCTCGAGGCGGGCCATGCCGCCGTCGTGCAGATCGTCTCCACCGGCGAGGCGTTGATGGAACGCAGGCTGGCCGAAATCCCGACCGAGGAATGGAACGATATCCGCGTCGACATCACACCGCGCGAATATGTCCTCGACTATCTGGCCCACTCCTTCCCGGTCCAGCTCTATGAGCCGTACACTGACGGCGAAGGCAATATGTCGTCGCGGCCCGTCTATCGCGAGGGCCAGCCGGTCGAGAGCCGGGAAGCTGTTGCGCGCCGCGACGAGCTGATCGAGCATCTGGCATCGCTTCCCCCGGTCCCCGGCGCGCTCGACCAGATCGTCCAGCGCTTCGGCACCGACATGGTGGCCGAGGTGACGGGACGGTCACGGCGCATCGTCCGCAAGGGCGACCGCTTCGCCGTGGAGAACCGCGCACCCTCGGCCAATCTCGCCGAGACCGCCGCCTTCATGGACGATGTCAAGCGCGTGCTGGTGTTCTCCGACGCCGGCGGCACGGGCCGCAGCTATCACGCGGAACTGTCAGCGAAGAACCAGCGGCTGCGCGTCCATTATCTC
>CAJYHD010000317.1 GCA_913773715.1 uncultured Sphingobium sp. | reverse complement strand
CGCAGGCAAGCGTGGCGGATCATGTCAACGACAACCAATTCCTGCGGTCGATCATTTCTGGCCGCGGCTATCAGAACGCGCGACCGCATGTGTTCGACGGCGCCAAACAGGATATCAACGGCAGCTTCGGCAAGACGACGCTGGACGGTCGGCTGAACATCACCGTCTATGGCGGCTATCGCCATACCGAGCCCGTGCTCCAGTCGACCCGAGACGTATCGGCCTGCGCCCTCAACAGTGCGCTGACCACCTTTACCTGCGGCGGATCGAGCAACACGCCCTTCGGAACCTTCACCCCCCTGGGCGGTCCCCTGTCAGGACAAAAGCTGACCAACAGCCGTGACGGTACGAAAACCTGGGTGCCATATGACTCCAGCTACACATACAATTACGCGCCGCTGAACTTTATCCAGCGCAGCGACGAGCGCTACAATGCCGGCGCGTTCCTGCACCTCGACATAGCGAAGGCGGCCGAAATCTACGGCAGCTTCATGTATATGGACGACCGCAGCTTCTCGCAGGTGGCGCCGTCCTCCCTGTGGTTCGGCCAGACCTATGCCGTCACCTGCAACAATCCGCTGATGAGCGCGAGCCAGCAACAGGCGCTTTGCGGCGCGGCCGCCGGCACCGCCACGACGCAGAACACGCTGATCGGCTACCGCCTGGGCGGCAGCGGCACACTGCCGCGCCGAGACGATCTGCAGCATCGCTACTATCGGTCGATGGTGGGCGTGCGCGGGGATATCGGCCACGGGTTCAATTACGACTTCAGCGTGATGCGGACCTCTGCGCATTTTGACGAGGAATATCTGAACGACGTCAATGTCGTGAAGGCGCAGAAGGCCCTGCTCGCGGTGCCGGATGGCAAGGGCGGCGCGGTCTGCCAGTCCGTCCTCAACGGCACCGATCCCAACTGCACGCCGATCAACGTGTTCCAGGCCGGTGGCCTGACGGGGGCGCAGGCGCAATATCTCTACGCTCCGACCCGGACGTGGGGCCGTTATGCCCTGAACGTCATTTCGGGATCCGTCACGGGCGATCTCGGCACGTTCGGCATCACCAGTCCTTTCGCGAAGGACGGCGTGAGCATCGTGCTCGGCGGTGAGCATCGGCGCGAGACGCTGTATTTCACGGGGGACGAGGTCGCCAAGCAGGCGGGAACGCGGGACTCCGACGGCATCATCGCGGTCAATGAGGGTTTCGGCGAAATCGAAATCCCGATCGCGCAGGATTCGGCGATCGGCCGCTCGCTGACGTTGAACGGCGGCTTCCGCTACTCCGCGTACAAGAACGATCAGCGGTCGACCGGCTATTCGTCCAAGTACAACGCCTTCACCTACAAGGGCGAGCTGAGCTGGCAGGTGATCGATCCCGTGCGTCTGCGGGCCAGCTTCAACCACGCGATCCGTGCGCCCAATATCAGCGAGCTGTTCAGCAACCTGTCGCTGGGCAACGTCAACGCCGTCGATCCGTGTGCCGGCGCAAACCCGACCGCCTCGCTGTCGGCCTGTCAGCTGACCGGCGTGACCGCCGCGCAGTATAACAGCCGTATGGTCATCGAATGTCCGTCCGGTCAGTGCACGGGGCAGTTCGGCGGCAATCGCAACCTGAAGCCCGAAACCGCCGACACCTACACCGCCGGCATCGTCCTGACGCCGAAGGGCGGCCGCGACTTCTCCCTGTCTGTCGATTACTTCAACATCAAGGTGAAGGATTACATCGGCAGCATCGACCCCAACACGATCATCAGCCAGTGTTTCTCGACGGGAAGCCCCTATTTCTGCGGGCTGTTCCATCGCGATCCGCTGACGGGATCGATCTTCGGCACCGGGTACGTCACGTCGACGACGCTGAACACGGGCTACCTGCACACATCGGGTATCGATATCGCCGCAAACGGGGCCATCCCGCTCGGCGGTGCCGGTCGACTTTACGGCGAATTCCTCGGCACCTATCTGTTCCAGCAGGAAACGCAGCCTTTGCCGGGCGGTGGCAGCTTCGACTGCAAGGGTCTGTTCGGCTATGCCTGCGGACAGCCGAACGCGATCTGGCGGCATAACATGCGCCTGACGTGGAAGCCGGATGTCAGGACCAGCCTGTCGTTCAACTGGCGCTTCATCGACAAGACGAAGCTGTCCACCACCTCGAGCAACAGCTTCCTGACGGGCAGCGCCGATCCGATCGACTCGCGCATTCCGGCGTACAGCTATTTCGACCTGACCGTCGCGTTCGAGGTCAATCGCAATCTGGCGCTGCGACTTGGTGCGAACAATCTGCTCGACAAGAGCCCGCCGGCGCTTGCCTCGGGCGTGCTCAACCTGTTCGGCAACGGCAACACCTACCCCGGTGTCTACGATGTCCTTGGCCGCCGCATCTTCGCGGGTGCGACCGTCAAGTTCTGACGCTGATTACGGGTCGGGGCTTTCCTGCATTTAGCTGGAAAGCCCCGGCACCTCATTGTGATTTCGATGACAGGGGCGGCGATCACACCGGACGCATAAGCCGCGCGATGGCGCGGGCGTTCGGGTCTTCGGAGGCCGACAGTCCGGCCGCCACACCAGCACGATCGGTTTCCGTGCGGTGCTGCGCCATCTTCCACACGCCTTGCAGGTCCTCGATCGTCAGCCGCAGCCCGACGATGCCGCGGACCATGCGGTCGATATAGTCGGCCGGGGCGTCATTCAGCGCCCAGGGTTCCGGCCGCCCCGCCTCGTGCCCGTCGGTCAGCGCGGTCAGGTGC
>CAJYHD010000316.1 GCA_913773715.1 uncultured Sphingobium sp. | reverse complement strand
ATGATTCCGCTGCTCTAACCAGCTGAGCTACTCCGCCCCGTTTCAGGGAGCGCCATCGCCCTCGTGAGGCGCGGGCTATAACAGGCAATTCGGAACGGTCAAGCGACGAAATCGCGCGACATGGCGGTCGTGTCGATCGGCGCTTGACCGTTCCGAATTGCCTGTTATAGCCCGCGCCTCACGAGGGCGATGGCGCTCCCTGAAACGGGGCGGAGTAGCTCAGCTGGTTAGAGCAGCGGAATCATAATCCGCGTGTCGGGGGTTCAAGTCCCTCCTCCGCTACCATCCCTCGTGACGTTCCATCAGATGAGTTCGTGGCTTGGCGTCGGCCGTGATGGCGCAGCCCGAAGCCGCAGGCGTCAGGCGTCGCTGCCGGAGAACGGATAGCGCCGGATCAGCTCCCACGGGCCGCCGCGATACCACCACGCCGCCAGCCCGGCGACCGCCACCGGGCGCGCACGAAAGCCACCACGCAGCGTCGCAAGCAACGCCTTCGCCTCGTCGGGTGTAACCTTGTTCTGCACCGTCACATGCGCGCGCCAGCCACCCGCATCCTGAGGCGTCAGCAGTCCGCCGAACGCCGCCGCCAATCGCGCACGGATCGCCGTCAGGTCGGGACTGTCGATGCGATAGGCGACGCCCCGCCCCAGCGACATGAGCTCGCCGATGCGCGCCCTGGGCGGCGGGACATCGCGCGTCTCGGCGACCAGTCGCTGCCGCAATGCCGGCAGCAGCGACGGCGGAAGGTGGTGGAACATCGTCAGGTGCGCCGCGAGCTGGTTGCGCTCGGGCGGGAAATAGCGGCGGCGCTCGGCGTCGAAGAACGCCTGGTCCGCCGCGCCGAACAGCGCCGTCAGGATGATCGGCGCTGTCTCGGTCAAATCTCGATCTGGCTCCCCAGCTCGACGACACGGTTCGTCGGCAAGCGGAAGAACTCCATCGCGCTTTCGGCGTTCCGCAGCATCCAGCTGAACAGCTTCTCGCGCCAGATCGCCATCCCCGGCCGGTCCGACGACAACAACGTCTGGCGGCTCAGGAAGAAGCTGGTGTCCATCATCTTGAACGCCGCGCCACAGCGATCATAGCCGGTCAGGTGCGACGGCACGTCGGGCTCTTCCATGAAGCCATAGCGCAGGATGACACGGTGGAACCCCTGTCCCAGATCCTCGTGCAGGAAACGGTCCTGCTCCGGGAAATAAGGCATGTCGGTGACGCGTACTGTCAGCAGGATCACGCGCTCGTGCAGGACGCGATTGTGCTTCAGGTTGTGGAGCAGCGCATGCGGCACGCCTTCCGGCGTTGACGTCATGAAGACCGCCGTCCCCGACACGCGGGTCGCCGATGTTGCCGCCGAGTCGATGAAGATCTTGATCGGCATCGCCGCCTCGCGCATCCGCTCGATCATCAGCTTGCGCCCCTGCGACCAAGTGGTCAGCAATACGAAGGCGATGATCGCGACCAGCAGCGGGAACCAGCCGCCGTCAGGCACCTTCGTCAGGTTCGACGCGAAATACAGGCCGTCGATCGACAGGAACACGATCTCGAACACCGCCGTCGCCCACAGCGGCCAGTGCCACACGCGCCGGATCAGCACGCCGACCATGCAGGTCGAGATGAACATCGTCCCCGTCACCGCGATGCCGTACGCCGCCGCCAGGTTTGACGATTCGCCGAAGCCGAACACCAGCAACAGCACCATGATCATCAACGCCCAGTTGGCGGCGGGGATGTAGATCTGCCCCGCCTCCGACGCGCTGGTATGCGTGATGCGGATGCGCGGCATCAGGCCGAGTTGCACGGCCTGTTGCACCACCGAATAGGCGCCGGTGATGACCGCCTGGCTGGCGATCACCGTCGCCAGCGTGGCGAGGATGACGAGCGGCAGGCGCCAGCTTTCGGGCGCCATCAGGAAGAACGGGTTCTGCGCCGCCTCGGGCTGCTGGAGCAGGAGCGCCCCCTGCCCCAGATAATTGACCATCAACGCGGGCAGGACGAAGCCGAGCCAGGCGTAGGAGATTGGCTTGCGCCCGAAATGTCCCATATCGGCGTAGAGCGCCTCCGCGCCGGTCACCGCCAGCACGACCGATCCCAAGGCAAGGAACGCGAGCAGCCCGTCGTTCATGGCGAAGCGCACCGCATAGATCGGGTTCAGCGCGAAGAAGATGTCCGGGCGCTCGATGATATGGATCACGCCCAGCACCGCGATGACGACGAAATACACGGCCATGATCGGGCCGAACAGCCGCCCGACCTTATCGGTCCCGATCGACTGCATGTAGAACAGCGCGATCAGGATCGTGATCGCGATCGGCAGCACGAACGAGTCGAAGCCCTGCTCGACCGTCGCCAGCCCCTCGACCGCCGACAGCACCGAAATCGCGGGCGTGATCATGCAGTCGCCGAAGAACAGCGCGGTCGCGAGCACGCCGAGGATGACGAGGCTCGGTCCCCATTTCTTCTCGGCGCCCGACCTGCGCTGGATCAGCGCGAGCAGCGCCAGGCTGCCGCCCTCGCCATTGTTGTCGGCGCGCAGCACGATCAACACGTACTTGAGCGTGACGATCAGCATCAGCGACCAGAAGACCAGGCTGATGACGCCGAAGATATGGAGCGGATCGACGGTCAGCGGATGGTGCCCGACGAACACCTCCTTCATCGCGTATAACGGGCTGGTGCCGATGTCGCCATAGACGACGCCGATCGCACCCAGGGCCAGTTTCGCAAGGCTCCCGCCTTGATGATGATGGGTGGCGGTGGCCTGTCCCTTCATCGCTGGATCGACAGTGTTGACGCTCATGCGCCAGCGACCGTTAGCGAGACATCATCCGCGTGCATGGCCATAGTGCGGCGCGCCTAGCACGCGCCCGATACGCCCGCAACGCGGAACAGACGTCGAACACAAAGGTTTGTCTCGCGAAAGGATGAATCCACGATGAGCGAGACGCACAATCCCAAGTCCGAACCCTTCTCGAACGCCGAAAAGGACCCCGACGACTGGACGACCGGCGACGAGGCGATGACCGGCGCGCAGGCCAGCTACCTGAAGAGTCTGAGCGAAGATGCCGGCGAACCGTTCGACGAGTCGCTGACCAAGGCCGAAGCTTCGAAGCGGATCGACGCGCTTCAGGAGAAGACCGGACGCGGCAAATGACCGCTTCGAATTGCTAGCTAAGGGAAGACGGCCTCGCCGCGATCGCCACCATCATGGTGGCGCGAGTGACGGGGCTCGAACCCGCGACCTCCGGCGTGACAGGCCGGCGCTCTAACCAACTGAGCTACACCCGCTTGGAGAAGCGTGAGGCGCGCCAACTAGGCGGCGCGCCGATGCCTGTCAA
>CAJYHD010000315.1 GCA_913773715.1 uncultured Sphingobium sp. | reverse complement strand
CATTCTCGTCCTCCAGCGCCTTCAGCCGTCGCGCCTCGGAAATCTCCAGGCCGCCATACTTGGCCTTCCACTTGTAGAAAGTCGCGTCGCTGATCCCATGCTTGCGGCACACGTCGGCCGTCTTCGTGCCGCCCTCCTGCTCCTTCACGATCGCGATGATCTGCTCGTCCGAAAACCTGCTCCGCTTCATCTATCCGTCTCCTATCGAGGCGGACTCTACCTCATCGCGGTCACATTCCAGGGGAGCACGTCACACCCCCAACAAGATCGCCGACTATATCGTTCGATTCGCGCCGGATGGCCTCACCTACGAACCACAGGGCGCTTTTGCGGCCAACATCACGATTGGGCGTACCACAAGATCGCTTGGAGACTGGTTCCGTAAAGAACCGCCTGCGATACGCTTTGACAATGGCGGCTACCTTAAAGGAACTGAGCTGTTCGTGCCTCCGATCAGGGCCGCGCGAAAGCCGTTCGACCGCGATCGGATCGTCGAATGGGATTGGGCGGGTGTCGATCTCGCGAAGGAATCGCAACGCGTCGAGAAGCGACCAGACTCAATACAGCGGCGCGTCCTTGATCGCCTTCTCGCCACTACCACAGAGGATGAATTCCCTATCATTTTTGATGACGATGATGCTGGCGAAGCGGCCGATATTGTCTGTATTGGGGTTCGCGATGGCAGGCTGGTAATCCATCTTTACCACTGCAAATTCGCAGGATCTCCCAGCGCGGGGGCTCGTGTCGACGATCTCTATGCTGTGTGCGGCCAAGCGCAACGTAGCACGCACTGGCGTAGCGCAGTGCCGGAACTCTTCAAGCATCTCCGTCGCCGCGAGGACGGCCGCCGGACCAAGCTCGCGGCTGCCGAAATTAATCACGTTTCGCGATTCGAACGCGGTGATCTTCGCGGCTTGCGCGATCTCGGCAAGCAGTCGAAGCTTCTACTTCCTGAATTCAAGGTCTTCATTGTCCAGCCGGGATTGTCCAAGAAGGCCTTGGTAAACCGACAGCTTGATCTACTCGGGGCGACGGAACTCTACCTTATGGACACCGCAGCGATTCCACTGGGTGGGTGTTATAGCGAGCGCGTAATTGCTCACCGCGTGCTCCTGCGCCGCATGGCGTCACATGCTGCGTTCTCCAAGCCGCGCTTCAGGTTAGTGGTCGCGGTTGGTAACGCTACGTCGCTGGGCGACAGTTGGCTTTGTAGGACTAGGTAAGCGACGGCTTGCGGCCTCGCCATACCTGAAACGACAGGCAAAAGCCCCCCATTCGCTCTCTTATCCTCAAGTCCCACCACCGGTACTGCCCACTCTCCAATGTCCGGATCTGACTAACGCGGACGTTGGCAAGAACTGTATGAAATGGCGGGAAAGTCACAATTGCGGCCAAACTAGCGGCAGTATGGGGCTGAGCGATACCGGCAAAACGAACGTTAATGTGCTTACGGGCCGGTCGTCGAGATGCTGGAGGATTCAAGCTAGAGCCTATGCTACTACCACCGGTATCTCATGGGCAAGGACGACTGAGCGTGGCGGCAAACGTTCCGATCAAGCATCATTATTTGCCACAATTCTACATGCGGCAGTTCGCCTGCGCCGACGACGCGCACAAGGTGATGACGCTAGAGCGCCACTGCGATGTCGTCGTCGCCGATCGCAAGTCGATCGAGGGCATCGGCTGGGAGGAGCGGCTGCACGACTATGACGACGCCGGCGCGCCCGCGTCGATCGAAGGTGATATCAACCGCGAGATCGAGACGCCTTTTTCCAACAGTCCCACCTGGCGCAAGATTTGCGCAGGCCAATGCGCCAGCCTCGACGCGTCCGACCGCCTGCCGCTCTACGGCTTCGCCCGCCACCTGCAGCTTCGGAACTTGGAAATGCTGCGCTTCATCGAAAGCCAGCATGAACGCTATCTCGCCGGCGGGCTCAAGGACGAGCTGACCGACGACAAACGCGACATGCATGCCTGGATCACCGCCACCCCGGGAGCGGCGCACGAGATGTTCCGCTCCGGGGCCATGGACCGGATGCTGCCGCCCGACGCGAGCGCGATCAACGTGATGGTCTGCCACACCTCAGCGCGCTTTCGCACGTCGACCAATCCAACCGTCCGGGTTTCCGAACCCGGCAACGAATCGATCTTCGGCGCGATGTTAAATTCGCTGCGGACCTGGTGGCTCACCCTCGATCCGCACTGGGGCGCGTTCATCATCGCCGGCGGGCCCGCCGGCTTCAGCGTGAACCCGGTTCCGCCCGAGATCGCCCGGGTGGTCAACCGGCAATATCTGACGCAGTTCCTGCAAGGGAGCGCACGCTATCTGCTGCCCGAGGGAGATTTCCTCGGCGAGGATCTCAAATGGGCGGGCTATGCGTTCGAAACGCGCACAACCCGCGGATTTCGGTATCGAAAAGTCACGCCCCCGACCCGAGCCGGCAAGCCGGACGGCGCCCTCTAGCCTCCCGCGCCAGGCTGGGGGCCGCGATCGACCAGATCGACCAGATCGACCAGCTTCCATCCCTGCGCCTGCGCCTCGGCCAGGAAAGCGCCCGCATGGCTCTTGCGGACCGCCAGCGCCAAGAGCTCCCTGGGTCGGGTGACGCCGACAAAGACATTGGTTGCGGCGGTCAGCGCCACCCCCTCCAAAGGCATAGGGGCAACGCCGAAGGCGCGCGGCAGCACGGTGCTCAGATCGATGCACTGGTCCTTGCTCGCGACGCCCTTCCAGACCTCGCTCTCGACGACGAGAATGCCGTCCACGCTCTTGCCCTTGACCGAATGGATCGAGCCCAGCCGGAGCGTCACCTCCCCGATCCGCACCTGCTTGGTCGAGCGGCGCTCCAGGTCGGCGGCCTGGGCCTTCTCTTCGGCGACAAACGCGCAGAGATCGGCGACGCTCTGCGCGGCTGCTTCGGGGTGCGGAGCGAAATGCGGCAGGAGCGCTTCGAGCAGGACCAGCCAGGCGGCCTCTTCCCAGACTGCCGTCCCGACCAGCACCTGATCGCGCAGCAGTCGGCGGACCGCCCGCGGCGTCGCCGGA
>CAJYHD010000314.1 GCA_913773715.1 uncultured Sphingobium sp. | reverse complement strand
GCTTCTGCAGCGATGCTGCTGCTGGCGATCGACGTCCAGTTCGCCGATGTCGCAGCCTCGCAGCTGACGTTCGGAAACGCCAATTTCCTCAACCCTCCGGCCACGACCGAACAGATCGGCGTGGTGGAACTGGCGACACTTGCCGAGACGATTGCCGGCACGGACACGGCGCGCACACCGGCGGCCAAAATGGTCAAGGATGCGGTATTCGCCTGGCTGGATGCGCGCTTCGGTATCAGCAACTCCGCAGTCTGGAACCCTGCGAACGATGGCGCGGGCTCAGGGCTTGATGCCGACCTGCTCGATGGTCAGCAGGGCAGCTACTACACGGACATCGTGTCTCGATTGGGCTATCGCCCCATCAACCCGTTCCCGGCCAATGGTGCCCCCGATCAGTGGTATCGCAACGGGAACTTTCGCTTTACCTCGACCCGGAACACCGGCCCCCGCGACGGCCAGTACGGCGCTGGCTTAATCGTCTCGTCAGACGGTGCGCCTGGAAGCGGTGCGACCATGACGTTCCACCGTTTCGGCTCCTATGCTGTCAACATGGGGCTCGATAACGACAACGTCTTCCGTATTGGCGGAGGTAGCATCAATGCTTCGGCCTTCGCGCTGACCGATACCGGTGCTCTTTCGCTCAATGGCAGCAAGGCGTGGACCGCCGGAAACGATGGCGCTGGCTCCGGGCTCGATGCCGATCTGCTCGATGGGCGTCAGCTTGGCGTCAGCGGTGATAGCGTTCCTTCGCTCGCAGGCAATAATGAGTGGGCGGGTCAGCAGACGCTGACGTCTGCGCTTCGCGTCGTAATTCCGGGAACGCGCGGCGGTGCGGTCGGCGGGATCGAATTTTATAATAGTGCCGCTTCGAACGGATGGTTCGCTGGCGTGCGGGGCTTCTCGCCGGATGATGCGTCTGGCTTCAACTTCGTGGGCCTCCGGTTCTTCACCACTTCGATTTCGGCCGGCGAGCGGATGCGCCTGACAACGGATGGCAAGCTGGCGATCGGCACGACCACGCCCACGGCCATGCTCCACGTCGAGGGCGACGCAGTAGTGGCGACGAACCTGAAGATTGCGGGCGCGATGGCGTGGCATGCTGGTAACGATGGCGCCGGCTCCGGCCTTGATGCGGACTTGCTCGATGGCAGGGACTGGAAGGGCGGTCAGGATGTCGTCTTCGGTCGTATCGATGCCAAGACACCGTCGAACGATGGTTCGACGGGAGGCGTACGCATCCACGCAGACCCGCTTACCGGTCGCGCCATCCTGCAAATGACCAATTCTGAAGGAACGGTCGAGTGGGGTTTCGCTGAAACGACCGCGGACAAGGGCTTCAACTGGATAGGTGCCGGCGGCCTGCGCGCGGGCGGCGCAACGGCATGGAAAGGCAACGGCTTCGACGGCGCACTTTCCATCGATGGCAACCTGACCATCCGTAACGGGGCCGACTTGGTCATTGAATCGCAGGATCCGGGCAAACCGCCCAGCCTTATCTACAATGACTTCGGCACGCTTGGCCTTCGTTCCAGCGATGCCGAGCGCATCTATGTTGACGGTGCCGGCGTGGTCCATGTCAAAGGATCGCGGGTCTTCGGCAATCAAGCCACAATTCCCGGGTCGGGCAATCTTCGCGTATTCGCCGCTGCACCCGGAGGGTATGCGGTCGAGACCTACGATTTCCAGAACTATTGGCCGCTGCAAGTGTGCCGCGATGTCAACGGCACCGTGCAGCACGTGGGAGGCATCAGCTGCACCGACTTCACCACCACCTTCGTCACCTCGTCGGATTACCGTTTGAAGGAGGACCTGACGCCGCTCGAAAACCCGCTTGAGCGCTTGAACGCGATCAAAGTTTGGAACTTCCAGTGGGTCGGCACGGATCGCCGCACGGACGGTTTCGTTGCACACGAACTCGCCGAATTGATTCCGGAGGCCGTCACCGGCGACTTCGATGGCATGCGTGAGATCGATATCGAGGTAGAGCCTGCCCGGCCCGCGACATACGATGACGATGGAATACAGCTGACCGCCGCGTCGGCTGCTGTCACGCTTAAGCAGATGGTGCCCTCATACCAAGGCGTTGACCAGTCCAAGGTGGTGCCTCTGCTTGTCGCAGCGGTCCAAGCGTTGGCTGCGGAGGTCGACGAATTGAAACAAGTCCTCGCGGCGGCGTGACGCCGCGTATCATCAAGCCAGAAGGTATACTGAAATGTCCGAGGTGAGTTTTGAAATCGGCCCCTACAGCAGCGATACACGCACGGTCGCCGTGACGTTCACAAGCGGAACCCTAACGCATCAGCGTCCAGTCAATGCCGTGCTGAAAGAGACGGGCGAATATGATAAGGCCGCGACCAGGACGCGGGTGGAAGATGTTGCACGCGGCGTGGCAGTGAAGATCCAAAGCGGTGCGATCACCGATGCCGACGCCGTTCCCGAAAGCATCGACGCTCCCAAGGTCTGACGAACTTGCGTCCAACTGGACGCCGCTGGCCCCCTTGCGGCAAAGGGGGCTTCGAGGATGTCCCCACATCCCAAAGCCGCGAGCCTGCACTCGCACTCACCGGGCAGCGCGCCTGCCCTTCTGAGTTCCCTTCCCTGGCGCCGCCATGGGGAGCACATCTTGCAGGAAATCCTACATGTCTACTGCTTTTGTTCCCGTCCGCCCCGTGTCACCCGTCGCCGGCTACATCGGCGGCAAGCGCAACCTTGCAAAGCGCATCTGCGCCCTGATCGAGCGAACTCCGCACAGCAGCTACGCAGAGCCGTTCGTCGGCATGGGCGGCATCTTTCTTCGCCGCAGAAGCCGGCCGCGCGCCGAGGCGATCAACGACATATCGGGCGATGTCGTCACTTTGTTTCGCTGCCTCGCGGAACACTACCCCTACCTCGTCGACATGCTGCGCTTTCGCGTCGCAAGCCGGGCGGAGTTCGAGCGGCTGCTTGGGCAGGATCCCGATCGCCTGACGGACCTGCAGCGCGCGGTGCGCTTCCTCTACGTCCAGCGCCTGGCGTTCGGCGGCAAGGTTTCGAGTCGT
>CAJYHD010000313.1 GCA_913773715.1 uncultured Sphingobium sp. | reverse complement strand
ATCAATCCCTCAAGCTACAAGAAGCTGACGCGAGGAGTGGCAAGCATCTCGGCAGCCGTTACCTTCAAGGCTGTCGCCCAGGAGTGGCTGCAGAAGATTGAGGCGGAAGGTCGAGCCCCCAAGACGATGCAGAAGCTGCGTTGGCTCCTGGACTTCGCCTATCCCCTCATCGGCAATCGTCCTATCTCGGAGGTCTCGGCGCCCGAACTGCTCACGGTCCTGAGGACGGTCGAAGTCAGAAGGCGTCACGAGTCGGCGCGCAGGCTGCGCAGCACCTGCGGGAGCGTACTGCGGTACGCGATCGCGACCGGCCGGGCACAGAGGGATGTATCGGTCGATCTGCACGGCGCCCTCATCACTCCCAAGGTTCAGCATCGCGCCGCAATCGTCGAGCCGCGCAAGCTCGGCGCTTTGCTGCGCGCAATCGAGAGCTACGAGGGGCAGCCGCACATAGGAATTGCGTTGCGCTTGGCGCCGCATGTTTTTGTAAGGCCAGGCGAGCTTCGGCAGGCGGAATGGCCAGAATTCGACTTCAAGGCCAAAATCTGGACCATCCCTGCGTCTAAGATGAAGGTGGGGCGCGCCCACAAGGTTCCGCTTTCCCGGCAAGTCTTGGCCCTTCTAGCCGATCTGCGCGAACTCCATGCGGGCTCGAGATACCTCTTTCCCAGCATCCGCTCCGAGGACAGACCCATCTCCGACAACACGATTAACGCCGCCCTGAGGCGTCTCGGCTAGATCATAGTGGGCACCTCAGTACCCGCCAGTATGCCCGGCTCGTCGATGAATGGGTGACAGGGATCGGTCTGATGCGAACTGAGTATGACACGCACTCCATTCGCCGAACGAAGGCATCGATCATCTACAGGGCTACTGGCAACCTTCGTGCCGTCCAGATCCTGCTTGGCCATAGCAAGATCGAGAACACTGTGCGCTACCTTGGGATCGACGTGGAAGACGCGCTTGCCCTCGCCGAGAATACAGAAATCTGAACATTGGCTCCTCGCCTCCGGCGAGGGGCCAAACTAACGGCGCGTGGGACTTTTCAGCTATGCCAGGTCACCCGCTGAACGGCAGGGTTGGCGAGAAGCAGACATCAGTTCGTAAGCTCTGAATAGCGACAACGTTGGACGTTGGCGATTGTCCGGGATGTGAGCTGAAACGATACGAGGTCTTACGGACGCGCTCCTTGATCTGCCATTCGCAGCCTAGTCGTGAGACATGAAAGGAAGGCAGCTTCTGCGGGTCGTCCTCGAGCCAATGGATGACTCTTCGTTGGCAATTACTTGATGAGCAGAGCTTTAGGCGAGATAATCGCCGGAGTGGCTACAAAATGGCCTGCTCTTACCATAATCTTGGTATCGTCGTTCACTGCTGTCTAGGTACTGGGCGCTGCAAAGTTCAGCTTTTCAAGACCTTCGACGCTGCCGATTGAATGGCTCTGCTTTGGTTCAACTTCAAACGGGGCCGTTAATGATAAGGCGGCGATACTCGCTTTCGGCGGTGCCGTAGGTCGCCCCACTCAGTTCAACGAGCTTACCCCGGTTCAGGACGATGATCTTGCCTCGCGCGGTGAGAACGGCCTGCTCGTCCATCAAACGTCGCAGCGCATCCGTGACGCTGGATCTTCGAACGCCCAGCATCAGCCGAAACTCCTCGTGCGTCATGGCGATCTCATCGGTCTGGACGCGATCGTGGTACAGCAGGATCCAGCGCGCCATGCGCCGCTCGACGGTGTGCGCGAGCGACGAGATGATGGTGCGACTCATCTGGATCATGAACACGTTCGTGAAACGCAGCAGCGTCGCCTGCAAGCTCGCGCTGGCGCTCACGGCTTGCAGAAGGGCCGGGGCAGGCAAGCGCCATGCGTCGGCTCCCTCGGCCCGCATGACCACATCATGGGGCCACAAGCGGCTGCCCAGGAGCAATGGCCAGCCCACAAAACCTTCCTGCCCGACCAATCCGATCGCGAAACGATGCTCTTCATGCAGCGAATTCAGGATACCTGCCACCGCGCCTTCGAAGAAGCAGATGCTTTCAATCGGATCGCCGGTCCGGGCGACAACCTCGCCCACTTCGATCCGGACAGGTTCCAGATGAGGCTGCAGCAGAGCGAAATCGTCCACCGACAAGTTCTGCAGCAGGAAGTTGTTCGTCTGGCTCAAGCGGGAACAGGGGATTGGAGACAAGGAAAGCGTGTTGGAAGGGTGATTCATGGTGTCAGCCTCAAGATTTCTGCCGCTCAGTCAAACCAACTAATGCAGGTTATGCCCGATACCGTACCGAAACCGTCTGCTGACCCGACTGTTGCTCAAGCCATAGCAATAGGAGTTTCGATTGACCTATTCCCTCAAGCAAGTCCTCGCCGGTAGCGCGACTGCGCTTACCCTTGCCATCTCACTGACGGGCACGGCATCTGCCCAGTCGCAGCCTTCGCCCGCTGCTCCTCCACCCCTGCCGCCGCCTGCGATGAAGACGCAGCCCGCCAAGGCCGCACCAGACATGCAAATAGTGCTGGACGCTCTTGCTACACTGGGCGGCAAGCCGATCGAAAGGCTCACACCTGCTGAAGCCCGCTTGCAGCCATCGGCGGCAGACGGGGCCAAGGCGGTCATGGCCAAGAAGGGCATGTCGACTGCGCCAGATCCGGCGGTGACGACGCAGGACGTGCCCTACGGCAGCGATCCCAAGCAGTTCGCCCGCATCTACAAGCCGGCGGCGGCGGCCCGTGCCGGCGGTGCACCGATGCCGGTGATGGTCTACTATCATGGCGGTGGCTGGGTCATCGCGGATGTCGACACATACGATGCCGCGCCGCGCGCGATGTCCAAGGCGCTGAACGCGATCGTCGTTTCGGTCGAGTACCGCCACGCGCCGGAGTTCAAGTTTCCCGCACAGCATGAAGACGCCGCTGATGCTTATCGCTGGACCTTGCAGAACGCCGCCAGTTGGGGTGGCGACCCTGCGAGGATCGCGCTCGCTGGCGAAAGCGCCGGTGGCAATCTGGCGGTCGCGACCGCGATCTATGCACGCGACAACGGGCTCGCCGCGCCAGTCCATATCGTCTCGGTCTATCCGATCGCGAACAGCAGCATGACCCTGCCCTCGCGCAAGGACTCCGCAAATGCCAAGCCGCTGAATGGCGCGATGCTGAACTGGTTCGGCAACTACTACATGAAAAGCAAGGCGGATGCGCAGGATCCACGTCTGAACTTGGTAGCCGCCAACTTGCGTGGTTTGCCGCCCACCACCATCATCAACGCGCAGATCGATCCGCTGCGTTCCGACGGCGAGACGCTTGCGACGGCCATGCGCGCGGCCGGCGACAAGGTGGAGCAACGAACCTTCCCGGGCGTGACACACGAGTTCTTCGGCATGGCCAACATCGTGCGCGGGGCCAAGGAAGCGAATGATCTGGCAGTCGCAAGGCTCAAGGCCGCCTTTGCCGCAGCGCCCAAGAAGCGCTGATTTTGACGGGTGGAGCGGATCAGTTCGCTCTACCCCGCTCCCTTACGTGAGGATACCATGACCCAAGCTCCTGTTCCGTACCAACCCAGCGTCGAGCAAGTCCAAGCGGACGAACGCGAGACCATCGGCGATATCTGCACCGCCTTCGACACGATCCTTGAGACCACGTCGAAGGACTATGGCCATGCCGTGCGATCGGTGCATGCCAAGGCGCACGGAGTGCTGAACGGCGAGCTGACGATAGACGCGGGCCTTCCGCCTGAACTGGCGCAGGGTCTCTTCGCGCAGGCCGGCACGCACAAGGTGCTGATCCGCATGTCGACGAACGCCGGTGACATCCTGCCCGACGCCGTGAGCCTGCCTCGCGGCCTTGCGATGAAGGTGCTGGACGTGCCTGGTGAGCGCTTGCCGGGCGCCGAGGGGACGGCGCAGGACTTCGTGATGGTCAATGGCACCGTCTTTCAGGCCAAGAGCGCCGACGAGTTCTTGGGCAACCTGAAGCTGCTCGCCAAGACGACAGACAAGCTGGAAGGCACCAAGAAGGTCGTCTCCGCCGTACTGCGCGGTGTGCGCGGCGCGCTGGAGACGGTCGGCATCGAGAGCGCCAAGATCAACTCCTTGGGGGGAGCACCGAACGTCGAGCCGCTGGGCGAGACGTACTACAGCGTCACGCCGTTCCGGTTCGGCGACTACATCGCCAAGTTCAGCCTGGCACCGCTAGCGCCGTCCTTGACCGCGCTCACTGGTCAGATCATAGATATCGACGGCCGCGACAATGCGATCCGGGATGAGGTGCGGCGTGAAATGC
>CAJYHD010000312.1 GCA_913773715.1 uncultured Sphingobium sp. | reverse complement strand
AGGCGGCGAAGTTCGACCTCGTCTTCATCGTCGTCTCCCCCTAAATCACGCCCGATGCCGCGCCGCATTTCCTCAACCGACTGGAGCCGCTGACGTTGCTGTCTGCGGTCGCGGCATCGACATCGCGCATCGGTCTCGTCGGCACGCTCACAAGCAATTCTCATGAATCGCATAACAAAGCTCTCGCGACATATCTCTACTCCTATGATAGATAATTGTGTAATAGATTTTGAAGGATAGGCATGGTTCTGCTGACATCAATAATCGATCGCCCGATTTGGCCGATGCGGGCGAGCTGTGGCTCGTCGCCGTGCTAGGCCGCAGACGTTTCCTTGTAACCGGCGTGGGCGCTGCAACCCTGCTGCTTGCTGGATGTGGTAAGGGGCAGCACGGTCGTCCGACGCTACGTATATCCATCACCGGTAAGGGCGAGGGGGACGCGCGGCTGCTCTTCAAGGCCGCCGGGATCACGCCCGATGGCTTCGACCTTGCCTATAGCGAGTTCCAGTCTGGCCACCTTGTTGTGGAGGCGCTGAACGGTGGATCACTCGATTTTGGCGGTATGAGCGAGATCCCGCCCATCTTCGCGGCGGCGTCCACTATCCAGAGTTTTCGCCAGATCGCGGTAGCGCATGGCGACGTCAACAATCAGGTCGTGCTCGTGCCGAAAAATTCGCGCGCCCGATCGATCGCCGACCTCAAGGGCAAGCGCGTCGGCTATGTCCGCGCGACGACCTCGCAATATTTCCTCATCCGAATGCTGGAGGAGGCTGGCCTTGGCTGGGACGATATCAAGCCTGTGGCAATGGGCGTGTCCGATGGGGCGGCGGCCTTTTCGCAAGGGGCGCTCGACGCCTGGGCGATCTACGGCTTTCCGATTCAGCGGGCGATCGCCACCGAAGGCGCGCGCATTCTCAAGACCGCTTACGGCATCCTGTCGGGCAACTATCTCGTCGCCGCCCATGTCGATGCGCTGGCGGACCCGGACAAAGCGAAGATCATCGCCCAGTATCTCGCCCTTTTGCAACGCGCGTATGCATGGGCAGCGGCGCATCAGGACGAATGGGCCGGGATCATCGCAGCCGACATCGGCGTGCCCGTCGCCTATGTGCGCGACCAGTTTCGCCGTAAGAGCGCGACCTACGAATTGCGCCCGGTGACGCAGGAGGCGATCGCGTCCCAACAGAAGGTCGCCAATCTGTTCTTCCAGCAGAAGCTGCTTCCCAAGGCGGTCGATGTCCGTCCGCTCTGGGACGACCGATTCAACGCCGATCTTTCCAAAAGAGGTTGATAGCATGGCCACCCAGCCTGTATTTCAAGATAACCCGGGAACAGCAACGCCCAAGCCGCTTGGCAACGATCGGCTCGATCGGATCACTTGGCAGCTTGCCGAAACGGCGGAGCACTATGATCGCAGCGCCGAATTTCCTCGCGCCAACTTCGACCTGCTGGCGCGCGAGGGATTGATCGGCCTCACCGTTCCGACCGACCTTGGTGGTCGAGGCGCTTCGCTGTCGGACGCGATCCGCGTTCTTGGTGCGGTGGCGAAGGGGGAACCATCGACGGCGCTGATCCTCTTCATGACATATCATTATCACGCGTCCCCGGTGCGCGCGCAGGGGTGGCCGCTTCATATCTATGAACAGCTTGCGCGCGAAGCGGTCGCTGGACGGGGCCTAATCGGCGGGCTGCGGGTCGAACCGGAACTCGGGACGCCAGTGCGCGGCGGCATGCCGGACACCATCGCGCGGCGCACGGAGGGCGGATGGGCGATCAGCGGCACCAAAATCTATTCCACCGGCTCGACGGGGCTAGACTGGTTCTCTGTTTGGGCGCGCACCGACGAGGATCAGCCACGCGTGGGCAATTTCCTTGTCCGCCCGGACAGCCTCGGCATCGCAATCGAACCAGCGTGGGACCATCTGGGCATGCGCGCGACCGTCAGCCATGCGGTGCATTTCGCCGACACGCCGGTGCCGCTGGATCATGCGGTGGATGTCCGCCGCCCTGAACAATGGGCGGCGGGTGCCGACCCTTCGCTTGCCATCTGGAATGCGCTGTCGATCTCTACCATCTATGACGGGGTTGCACGAGCCGCGCGCGACTGGTTGCGCGCCTATTTGAACGCGCGTGTGCCGACCAATCTCGGTGCGTCTTTGGCGACCCTGCCGCGCGTGCAGGAGAAGTTCGGCGAGATCGAAGCGCTGCTTCAGGTCAATCGCACACTGATCCGCGATGCCGCCGCCCGATACGACGCAGGCGATCCGCCATCTGCTGTCGAGGTGAACCTGATCAAGCATGTCGCGACCGCTAACGCGATCCGCGCGGTGGAGATCGGCCTGGAACTCACCGGCAATCCGGGGATCAGCCGCAAGAACCCGCTGGAGCGCCATTATCGCGACGTGCTGTGCAGCCGCATCCACTCGCCGCAGGCCGACACGATATTGATCGCGGCTGGTTGTGCCGCCTTGGGGAACTGACATGTCGCTCGTCATCGCCAGCCAGCTCGACGCGGACTTTAACCGTGGTCTGGGGCAACATCCGTCCGCGCCGATCCTGATCGATGTGGCGGAGGACGAACCATGGAGCGCCGCGTCCGAAGCCGATGTACTGCTTATCCGCCCGTCACCAGCGTGGCGAGCACCAAGGGTGAAGCGTCCCCCGGCCTGGCCCGGCCGACTCAAATGGGTCTACAGCGCGTCCGCCGGGGTAGACTTCTATCCCGAATGGCTGCTTGACGCGCCGCTCGTCACATGCGGGCGCGGCGTGGCATCGGACGAGATCGCCGATTATGTCATCGCCGCAATCTACGCTTATGCGAAGAATCTAGAGGCCGTGACGGCCCGGTCTCGCGCGCAATGGGTGCATGTGCCGCTGGGCCGCGTATCGGGCACGACCATCGGCGTCGTCGGTCTTGGCGCAATCGGGCAGGCCGTGGCGAAGCGCGGTCTGGCGCTCGGCGCGCAAGTGCTGGGCCTGCGCCGATCAGGCGGCCGGTCGAGCGTCAGCGGGGTCGAGCTTGTGGCGGATGTCGCAACCCTCGTCGCACAATCCGATCAAATCGTCATTGCGGTGCCTGCGACGGCAGAAACCCGCAACCTCTTTAACGACGATCTGTTGGCGAAGGTCAAACCGGGCGCGCATATCATCAATGTCGCCCGCGGATCGGTAATCGACCAGTCGGCATTGATCCGCGCCCTTGATCGCGACGATGGCCCCGGCTTCGCCACGCTGGACGTGACCGATCCCGAGCCTCTGCCCGAGGGTCATCCACTCTACACGCATCCGAAGGTGCGACTGACTCCGCATATTTCGAGCAACTACACATATGTTCGGCACCGGCTGCTGGAAAAGGTGCGTGACGACATCAGCCGCTTCATGCGCGGCGAGCAGCCGAGCGACGTGGTCGATCCTGTGCGGGGCTATTGAAAGCGGCGCGGGCGGCTCACAGCCGCTCGACCGTCTCCCGCGCCAGTTCCGCGAGGCGCTGCGCCGCCTTGTCCAGCTTGTCGCCTGCTCGCAGGATCGCCGCCACGCGCGGCAGGTCGGGCAGGCGTTCATGGTCCAGCGTCGCATCGTCGCCCAGGAACAGGTGCGTGCGCGCCGTGATTCCAAGTCCCGCGCCAACCGCCGCCTTGAGCGTAGCGAGGTTGGGCGTCTCCACCGCGATGCGCCATTGCAGCCCGGCGTCCTCCAATCCCCGGATCGCCGCCTCGCGAAAGCGGCATGGCTCCTCCAGCACAGCGAGCGGAATGACGTCGCGATCGGCCAAGGTCGGCTCGCCATACCAGCTCATCGGCGCGACCGTGACGGCGCTCGCGTCATTGGGCGCGGCAAAGCCCAAAAGAATGTCGAGTTCCCTCCGGTCGAGCAGCGTCTGCAACTCAGCCGTCCCCGCGACACGCGCATAGATTTGTGCTTCGGGATGCAGTTCGGAAAAGCGTGATAGAAGGCCTGACAGTAGCGTGTCGGCGAAATCCTGCACCATCCCGATCCGCGCCGGTCCGGCAAATCGCCCCGCGCTGACCGCCGCCACGGCCTCGTCATGCAGCAGCAGCACGCGCCGCGCATAATCGAGCAGCACGTCGCCCGCCTGCGTCAGATTGAGGCGCCGCCCTTCGCGCAGGAACAGCGTCTGCTGCACCAGTTCCTCCAGTCGCTTGATCTGAAGGCTGAGCGCAGATTGCGTAACGAACACCTGTTCCGACGCGTTGAGCATCGATCCGGTGTCGACGATGGCGACGAAGCTGCGCAGCAAGTTGGTCGGCAGGTTGACCGGCACGGCAAATCCTCTCTGATTGCAAGATATGCGAACGGCCGATCCGTCGTCGGGAACGGGCTAACCCCTATTGCCGATGCTAATATATCAATCAAAATAGTAGAGATTTCTCACGGTCGAGAAATTCTTCGCCAGAACGAGATAGGATTGAAAAGCCGCCATTTCCTGCGACCCGTCGATCGAAATACACGATGAAATCCAACCTATTTGCATCGCTCATAATGCCTCGCAGGAAAATTCAATTGAATAGGTAGAGAACTCATGTTGGCTTAAGGGCGCTTCAGGAAAGGCCCTTACATGGCGGTGTTGACGATAGATGGTTCGGAAGGTGGCGAGCGTGCATTGCCGGATGCGCGCAGAGCCTTTTCGCTGTCGCGGTTTGGCGGACGCTGGCTGTCGCCGGTCCTGCTGCTGCTGCTGTGGGAACTGGGATCGCGCACCGGCCTCATCCCTGAACGCACGCTCGCCGCGCCATCGGCCGTGATCGGCACGCTGATCGAGATGGTGATCTCGGGCGAGCTGCCCTCCAACCTCCTCGTCTCGTTCGCGCGCGTCGCAGCCGGACTGGTCATCGGCGTCGGACTTGGCCTGGCGCTGGGTCTCGTCGCGGGGCTGTCCCGCGCTGGCGAATTGGCGGTCGATCCGCTCATGCAGATCAAGCGCACCATTCCTGCGCTGGCGCTCACCCCGCTCTTCATCGTCTGGTTCGGCATCGGCGAGACGCCGAAGGTCGCGTTGATCGCATTCGGCACGATCTTTCCGGTCTATCTCAATCTCTATAGCGGCATCCGAAGCGTCGATCTGCGCCTGCTCGACGCGGCGAAGAGCTTCGGCCTCAGCCGTTCGGAGCAGGTCTGGCACGTCATCCTGCCTGCCGCGCTGCCCTCGCTGCTCGTCGGGCTGCGCTATGCGCTGTCGGTCTCGATCCTCGTCCTCGTCGTCGCGGAGCAGATCAATGCGTCGGCCGGCCTCGGCTACCTCATCAACAACGCTCGTGACTTCATGCGGACCGACATCATCGTCGTCTGCCTCATGGTCTATGCCATCCTTGGCCTTGGCGCCGACTGGCTGGTCCGCACCATCGAAGCCCGCGCCCTCGTCTGGCGCCCCAGCATAGTGGAGCAATAAGCATGGACGCTCGCCTTGGCTTTAGCGCGGATCGCGATTTCCGCCAGAATGAACAACCCGAACCCGTAGTCCGCCTGCGCGGTTTCACCCGCCGCTTCGGTGCCAACACGATCATCGACGGCCTCGACCTCGACATCGCGCCGGGCGAGTTCATCGCGCTGCTCGGCCGGTCGGGATCGGGCAAGACCACCCTGCTGCGCACGCTTGCGGGCCTGGACGAAGTGCGCGGGCAGGATGTCGATGTGCCGGGATCGCGCGCCGTCGTGTTCCAGGATGCACGCCTCCTGCCTTGGAAGCCAGTGTGGAAGAATGTCTCGCTTGGGCTGAAAGGGGATCGTCCCCGCGACCGTGCCGAAGCGGCGCTCAAGGAAGTGGGCCTGGGCCATCGGATCGATGCCTGGCCGCTGACGCTTTCGGGCGGCGAGGCGCAGCGGGTGGCGCTCGCTCGCGCGCTGGTGCGCGAGCCGCAGCTGCTTCTGTTGGATGAGCCTTTCGCCGCGCTCGACGCGCTGACGCGATACCGGATGCACGATCTCGTCCTCTCGCTCTGGCGCGCGCATCGCCCCGCCGTGCTGATCGTGACGCATGATGTGGAGGAAGCGATCGCGCTCGCGGATCGCGTGCTTGTGCTCGACAAGGGCCGCATCGTCGCGGAAGAGCGCATCACCGCCCCGCGCGGCGAGCGCGCCGGCTTTGCCGGGCGGCTGCGGGAACGGCTTTTGTCGCATCTGGGCGGCGACGACCATGATGGCCGCGTCGTTCCCTTCACTTGGGCGGAAGCGGCGGAGTGACCGCCCTCTCGACCCTGGAGCGGCCCGTCGCCACCGATCGTCTGCGCGGTTTCGTCACCGCCTTTGCCGATCTGCTGGCGGCGACGCGGGACGAACGGGCGATCCTTCAAAGTGGCCGTGCTTTGCTTGCGCGGCTGGTCGCGACCGACGACT
>CAJYHD010000311.1 GCA_913773715.1 uncultured Sphingobium sp. | reverse complement strand
AGGATACGGCAGCTGTGATCTTCGTGCTCGGCCTTGAGCCATTCCAGTTCCCGGGTGCGCGTCTTGGCATTGAAGGTACCGTCGACATGATGAACCTCACATCGAAGGGCGTCGTCCTCATCGCTCGCGATAGAGGCAAGATATTCGTCCACCACGGCGGCGAATTCGTCCCGCACCAGCTTGGAGGATGCGATGTCGCGACAGAAGGCCAACGCTCGGCGCATATGGCTGGTGTCGTTTGCGACGTCCCCGGCAAGGTCGGCCTTGGTCAGTGCCTTGTAGCAGCCGACGATCTTGGTTGCGTCGTCAAGCTTGAGCTCATTGTCCGTGTCCTTCAGGCGGTTCTGGATGCTGGTGCTGACCATTGCCTCGTCGACCGCCAGCACGATCACCTTGTAATCGGTAAGCAAGTCGTTCTGGACCGCCCAGCCGAAGCCGCGCTGGAACAACGTCTCGCCGTAAAGGGCGGGGTCGTCCATCGAGCAGAGTTCGGCGGAGACTTCCTTCGCCTTTGATCGCACCGCGTCGCCGAAGATACGTGGCGTGGCGGTCATGTAGAGGCGCTTCCGACCGGCAATGAAGTCCTGATTGTGGATGCGGACAAAATTGCTCTCATCCTCGCCATCCAGGGTTGCGCCGGTGGTGCGATGGGCCTCGTCGCAGATGATCAGGTCGAATTCAGGAAAGTCGTGCTGCTTTTGGGCGTTCGAAACGACCTGGATCGACTGGTACGTCGAGAACACCACGGTCATTTCATCCGGGGTAGGGGCCTTTGCCTTGGCCGCCAGCTTGGCAGGATCGGTCGTGGCCGGATGCGCTAGGTCGTGGACGTCGATATCGCCAATGTCGTCGCTTCCCCGGTTCCGCTTGCCAACCTGTGCGTCGGAGCAGACCGCGAAAGCGCGCAACGGCGTGGTGGTGTCGAGCGACCACTCGCGCACCGTCTGGCTCATCAGCGCCAGCGAGGGCACGAGGAACAGGACGAATTTACCGGGGCCAGCTAGGTCTTCCGCGATCTTGAGCCCGGTGAAGGTTTTGCCGGTGCCGCACGCCATGATGAGCTTGCCGCGATCCGCCGACGCCAGCCCCTGGCGTACCGCATCGAGAGCGTCACGCTGATGGGGCCGAGCTTCCTTCTTTGGAGCAAGAACGATCCGATCATCGGCAAGATATGCCTGCCAGTCGATCGGACTCTGCTCCAGTCGGTCCATGCTGATACGGGTGGTCGAGATGCTCTGGCCATCGAGCGCATCTTCGGCGTTCTTGCTCCACGTCGTCTCAGTGGTGTCGACGATCAGGCGGCGTGTGAAAGGGGCCTTGCCACTGGCTGTGAAGAACGAGTCGATATCCGACTTTTGAACGCGATGGTCGCCTTGGTAGAACTTGCACTGTACCGCGCAGAAGCCGTCCTCGTTGCGTAGCTTCGCCACCAAATCGATGCCGGTATCGGTCTGCTTCCACCCGCTTGCCTCCGCCCAGTCGCGGAAGGTCCAGGCATCGTCATACTGCTGGGCCAGCTCGGGATCATGCTTGAGGAATTCGATGCACAGCCGCTCGAAATAGGTGCCTTTTTCGCGCGGGGTCTTGGCTCCGGCCCGATAACGTTCGAGCAAATCACGAATTGCACTGGCCACGCAAACTTCCCCGGAAAACCCAACACTATCATCATAGCGACGACGGTTGCAGATGCCAGCAACCGCTTGCCACATGATACACGGTCGGAAGCTTGCGGATCGGACCGGGCCTACGGGGCGGTTCCACGCGCCGATCGGCAAAAACATCCATAATGAAGCAATTGATGCCCGTCGATAACGCGGGTGAAGCGATCGTTTCTGCTTTCCTCAGCGCACCACCTGTTCCACACATCGCTAAAGCATTGTGGGGGTTGAGGACGTTGGGGGATCAAGTCACGATCAATCCGTTGAACGCGGCAGTCGTCGCGATCTTTGGAAATCCTTGGGCAGCAATCTGGATATCGCTTGGCATCTTAATTTGGTGCGCACTCATCGTCGTACGCAATCGACAGCGGTTCCATGTGCCGGTCACGAAGGCGCTGAACGACAGACTGGCCGCTTTGGCCCCAATAGAGGAAGCGGACGGAACGGATGCTGCTCAACAGGCATTCGTCGATCACTTCGAGAAGATCAACGCCGAGATGAGCGCTGACGGTGTTCGCAGCCAGGAATTGCAGCTGGCGTGGAAGGAGTTTCGCGAAACGATCCTCGACGAAACTGAAACGCCGATGCGAGCTACGGCTCGGTCGGACGGATACTTCCTTCATCTCGGTGACGACACCCGCATCCTTGCTTGGTGGGCAAATATCTTCGTTGCAGTCGGCCTCACGTTTACCTTCTTGGGCATCGTCGCGGCCCTGACCGCAACTGTCACTGCGCTGCAAAGCGGGCAAGGAGCGGGTGGTATGACGGAGGCGCTTATCCGCCTTCTGGAAATCACCTCCGTTAAGTTCTGGACCTCTATCGCTGGCGTCGTGGCGTCGATCGTTTTGCGATTTGTCGATCGCCGTTGGCATGCGTCGACGCAGGGCAAGCTTGAAAAAATCGTAGAATTGCTCGATCTCGGCACCCTGTTCTCCCCAGCACAGCGCATCGCGGCGCTTCAACTGCATGAAGCCCGTGAGCAGACCGCAGCGTTAAAGACCTTCAGTCATGATCTGGCTTTGGCAATCGGCGACAATCTTGAGCGTCAGATGGGTCCCATGATCGGTGCGCTCGGTGGAATCCAGGCCAGCATCGACGACTTTAAAAGCGGTAGCTTCAACGAGATCGGGCGGGAGTTTGGCGAAGCGCTCAGCCGTCAGGCCGGTGGCGAGATGCAGGCGCTGGCAGGCGCGTTGTCGACGATGACCGATCGACTTGCCGGTGTGAACGATCGGCTTGAGGGTAGCAGCCAGGCCGCAAGTGACCAGATCGCTTCGGCGGCGCGCGACTTTCTGGCCGCCTCGGACAGCATCGGCCGGGCCTTCTCGACGCTGAACGAGCGGATTGAGGGCATGGCCGACCGACTGGTTGAGCAATCCGAAGCGGCGTCAACGCGGGCCGCCGCGCATGTCGCCGAGGAGCGCGCCGCCTATCAAGCGATCGCCGATGACCAGCGCGGAACGATGCGCGCCATGGGCGAGGAAGTGCGGGCAGCGTCTGTCGCCGCGACAGGGGACCTAGTGGCGGCTGTCCGCGAGGCCGTGCGGAACGCGGCTGAGGAAAGCGGTGCCGGCGTGCGCGCGGCACTTGCGAACTTCACCGATGCCAGCGCCGGTATCCGGGAGTCGTTCGATCAGGTACGTGGGCAGATCGCGGACATGGGCACCAGCCTGCTCGAGAGTGCGG
>CAJYHD010000310.1 GCA_913773715.1 uncultured Sphingobium sp. | reverse complement strand
TTCACATCCGTGTCCAGGCTCGCCTGCCGCCGCGTGGGGGTATCGATGCGGCTGCGCAAGCCGAGCCTGGACACGGATGTGAAGGAATTGCTGCGGCTGATCGTCCCGGCGGCGGCGGGCGCGGGCGCGTCGCAGATCAATCTGCTGATCTCGACGGCGCTGTCGGGCTGGTTTCTGGCGTCTGGTTCGATCACCTATATCTATTATGCCGATCGGCTGAACCAGTTGCCGCTGGGCCTCATCGGCATCGGCCTTGGCACCATCCTGCTCCCCACCGTGTCGCGGATGCTGTCGAAGGGGCAGGATGCCGAAGCGATGGAGACGCAGAATCGCGGCATCGAACTGGCGTTATTCCTGACCCTGCCCGCCACCGTCGCCTTCCTGACCGTCGCAGAGCCGATCGTGCGCGGCCTGTTCCAATATGGCCGCTTTACCACCGAAGACGCCATGCGCTGCGGCTGGGCGCTGTCCGCTTTCTCGATCGGGCTGCCGAGCTATGTATTGGTGAAGGTGCTGACGCCGGGCTATTATGCGCGCGGCGATACGAAGACGCCGGTGCGCTATGCGATGCTTTCGATCCTGATCAACATCGTGGGCAATATGGCGATGATCCCGACGCTGGGCCATATCGGACCGCCGCTCGCGACGGCGCTATCCTCCACCGTCAACGTCGCGATGCTGTACCGCACGCTGGTGAAGCGCGGTCATTTCGCAGCGGACGCGGGCCTGCGCCGTCGCATTCCCCGTCTGGCGCTCGCAGCATTGGTGATGGGCGTAGCGCTCTATGCAGGCGCGAGTCTGTTCGATCCCTGGCTCGCGGGTCCGATGATCGGCCGCTATATCGCGCTTGCAGTCCTTGTCGGCGCAGGCGTCGCACTCTACGGGGTGGCCTGTTTCGCTTGCGGGGCCTATCGGCTGTCCGACCTCAAGGCGCTGATGCGGCGCCGGGGCATCACCTGAACTGAAGAATGGACCAATCAATGCGCGTTCTTTCCGGCATCCAGCCGACCGGCAATCTGCACCTGGGCAATTACCTCGGCGCGATCCGCAACTGGGTGCGGATGCAGGACGAAATGGACGGCGACAGCCAGTGCTTCTTCTTCCTCGCCGACATGCATTCGGTCACGGTCCATGAAGGGCGCGAGCAGCGCATCCGCAACGTGCGCGACATGGCTGCCGCGCTGGTCGCCGCCGGGATCGACCCCGACCGCTCGGTCCTCTTCAACCAGGCGCGCGTCCCCGCCCATGCCGAATTGTGCTGGTTGCTCAACGGCACCGCGCGGATCGGCTGGCTCAACCGCATGACCCAGTTCAAGGACAAGGCGGGCAAGGATCGCGAAGGCGCGTCGGTCGGCCTGTTCGTCTATCCCGTGCTTCAGGCGGCCGACATCCTTGCCTACAACGCCACCCATGTGCCGGTGGGCGAGGACCAGAAGCAGCACCTGGAACTGGCGCGCGACATCGCGGCCAAGTTCAACACCGACTTCGGTGTCGAATTGTTCACCCTGCCCGATCCGATCATTCCCAAGGAATCGGCGCGCATCATGTCGCTGCGCGACGGATCGGCGAAGATGTCCAAATCCGATCCTTCGGACATGAGCCGCATCAACCTGACCGACGACGACAACGCGATCATGACCAAGGTCAAGAAGGCGAAGACCGATCCCGAGCCACTGCCAGAAACGACGGAGGATCTGGCGGGACGTCCCGAAGCGAGCAACCTCGTCAGCATCTTCGCGACCTTGTCGGGTCGAACCCCCGACGCGGTATGCGCGGAGTTCGCGGGCAAGGGCTTTGGCGCGTTCAAGCCGGCGCTTGGCGAACTGCTGGTCGAGACGCTGCGTCCGATCCGGGAACGCTTCATGGAACTGCGTACCGACGATGCCGCGCTCGACGCCATTCTCGACAAGGGGGCTGCCAAGGCGGCCGCAGCCGCCGAGCCGACGTTGCGCGCCGCCTATGATGCGATGGGACTGATGCGTTAAGATTACAATTTGGTCATCCGCCGGACGCGCAATTACGGTTTTCTGCGCCCGGCGGCGTCCTTCTTGCGACACAGCGTTTGCGCCCGTTCGGTTCTCTCGTGCGTTCAAACGATGTTCAGTTGCGTTTTGTTATTGCAGGGCGCAATAGAGTTTCAGGCGTTTGGCCTGATTGACAGGACGCAAAAAGATGACCCGTTTCAAGAACATCGGTCTGTTCGCAGCGCCAGCATTGGCGCTGGTGGCGCTTTCGGGCTGCGCTACGTCGTTCAAGGCTGACGTTGCCCGCTTCCAGCAGTTGCCCGCCCCCGCCGGGCAGAGCTTCACCATCGTCGCGGACGATCCACGACTGGCAGGCGGCCTGGAATTCAGCCATTATGCCGATCTCGTCGGCCAGCGGCTCAGCCAGACCGGCTATGTTCCCGCTTCCGATCCAGCACGCGCAGATCTCATCGTGCGTGTCGCCTATGACGTCGACAACGGCCGGGAGAAGGTACGTTCGACCGGGTTCGCCGGTGGCCCTTATGGTGGCTTTGGCGGCGGTTGGGGCTGGGGCGGCGCCCGTTGGGGTCGTCCGTGGGGCTACGGCTTCTACGATCCGTGGTTGTTTGGCCCCGGCGGCGGCTTCAATGACGTGTCGAGCTACACCGTCTATACCAGCGACCTCAGCATGAAGATTGATCGCGCTGCGGACAATCGCCGCCTGTTCGAAGGGCGGGCAAGCGCACAGTCGCTGTCGAACAAGCTGACCTATCTTGTGCCGAACCTGATCGACGTGATGTTTACCGACTTCCCCGGCCAGAATGGCGAAAATGTGAAGATCACCTTGCCGCCCGAAAAGCGCGGCTGAATAGCCTGCTGAAGCAGGTTAGTGGCCCGGCGCTCCGCATGGAGTTGCCGGGCTTTCTTTTTCTCGGACGGCGTCTAGGCTGAGGCACTTGGATAGGGGGACTGCCTTGCCGCTCACCGTGAAGATCGTCCTTGGCCTGTTGCTGGGCCTTGCCAGCGGCATCGCGTTGGCGGAATGGGGCGGCGGCATCGATGCGCAGGTCGTCTCTTTCGCGCAGCCGATCGGCAAGGCCTGGCTCGGCGCTTTGCAGATGCCGCTTATCCCGCTCATTTTCGGCCTTCTCGTCATCGGTATCGGGCAAGCCGCGAACACGGCGCGAACCAGCGGCATAGCGGGCCGCACGATCCTGTTCTTCGCGATACTTCTCCTCTGTTCGGCGACGGTCGCCGCGCTTGCCGGGCCGCTGATCCTTCATCTCTCGCCCGTCCCGCCCGGCGCGACCGGCCTTCTTTCTGGCGCAGGATCGATCGCCGAAGTGCCGGATGTCCGCCCGTCTGCGGAGTGGCTGCTCGGCTTCATCCCCGTCAACCCGATCAAGTCGGCGGCGGAGGGGCAGGTCGTCGCCGTCGTTCTCTTCGCGCTCGTCTTCGCCTTTGCCGTAACGAAGATCGCCGATGACC
>CAJYHD010000309.1 GCA_913773715.1 uncultured Sphingobium sp. | reverse complement strand
AGCTGCAATGCACCCGTCCGCAATCGGTCGCATTCGCGCTGGCCGACTCCCCTGTAGGTCTGGCGAGCTGGATCTACGCGCTGTTTCAGGACGTATCCGACAGCGATGGTGAGCCCGAGCGCGTGATCTCGCTCGACCATCTCATCGACGACGTCATGCTCTACTGGCTACCAAACTCCGGGCCGAGTTCGGCGCGCTTCTACTGGGAGGCCGCGCAGGAGATGGCGCAGCGAATGCCACACGGTCCGATCCCGTTACCGGCCGGGGTCAGCATGTTTCCCGGCGAGCAGGTTCGGCTCTCGCGGCGCTGGGCTGAAGCGCGCTTCGCGAACCTGCGCTTCTTTGCCGAGGCGGACAGTGGTGGACACTTCGCAGCGATGGAGAACCCGCAGATGCTGGTTGAGCATATCCGTTCAACCTGCCGCACAATCCGATAAACAGGAGTAGTAGCAGTGCACATCCTCGTCGTCATGGCGCATCCTGCCGGCCCGTCGCTGACCCGCTCCGTTGCGACTTCAATTCTCGATGCAGGAGCAGCGCTCGGGCACACCGTCGAGCGTGCCGATCTGGTGGCGGAAGAGTTCGATCCGGTCTTCAGACCTGCTGACCATGCAGCGTTCACCGCAGCTGGCCCGACGCCGCCAGATGTACGCCGGGAACAGCAGCGGATCGATCGAGCGGATCATCTCATTCTCGTGCACCCGGTCTACTGGTGGTCAATGCCAGCGGTGCTCAAGGGCTGGATCGACCGCGTGTTCATATCCGGGTGGGCGTTCGAGGAAGATACCGATCGCGGCATCGTCAAGAAACTTGGACGATTGAACGTCCATCTCGTCGCGCTAGCAGGCGCCAGCGTCGCGACCTATGCCAAGCACGGCTATCGCAATGCCATGCGCGCCCAAATCGATCATGGCATCTTTGACTTCTGCGGCGCGACGGTGGTCACATCCGAACTCGTCGATGGGCAAACGGACGATCTCGCCTCGGTGCCAGCAAGGGTTGCCAGCCTTATTGGCTGCCACCTTGCGTGACGGCCGATGCAGCTGCGCTGCCTGACAGATCCAAATCCGGACGTTCCCGGCGCCCCGCCCACTTTCCAAGGTCCGACGTTCGTTCAGGTCCGATGCCCACCGATGCCGCCGCATCCCCGAATTGCCTGACAGCAAGAGGTCAGTCTCAAACATCATCGAGTTCTGGGAAAGCGAAAAGCCTTTTGAAAGCCACCGATCGCGAGAACCAAGGTGATCTCACGTCCACCGAAGCACCTCAGTCGAACAAGTGATCCGTCGTCAGGCGGTCAGCATCCTGCAGGTTTTGTATCGAACATGGCGGGCACAGACACGATCTCAATATCGGTCATGGCGCGCAGATAAGCTTCGAGGAAAGGCTTGTGCGCCGCTCCGACCACGAGCAGAGCCTTGCCGCCCGGCATGGCGGCGGTCACCTCACGGATCGTCGTTGCCATCCGCAAATTCTGCGCCTCCCACGCAGCGACGCGCTGGCGGCCTATGGCACCCATAGACGGACTCTGCTGAAGCGACAGCCATTGTGCCTGTGCGTCGAGCCTGCCGAACGCTGGCGAGTTGAGCGCGCGGAAAGCGGGAAGGACGCGATCGGGCGCATCGATCGCCAAGGCTTTCGAGCTATAAGGCGCTAGTTCGGGAGTGGTCTTGTTCAGCCCGGCAATGATGGTGGGGTTCGCTTTCAGGGCGGCGCCGAACGCCGCATCGTCGGGGAGTGCGACGTCGCTTAGATGATCGCCTGCGGCATAGACGCGGGCGCGCCCGAGCTGGACAGCCAACGGCACTGCAATCGAGGTAATCTCGCCCCGTCCGACGCCGAAATAGCCGATCTTGGTTTTCATCGTCTCGGTCACGCCGTCCGCGGCAATCCGATCGGCAGGGGCGAGCTGTAACCACTGCGTTGCGGCGGAAAACGGCTCTCCGGCAGCGAGGAATAGACCCGCGAGGCGACGCCGTTCGGACGGCGACAAGCCGGATTTCGCCGCAAGGGTGTTCGCTTGCGCCAGCGCATCCGCAGGACCGACCCCGAGCGCAGCCTGTGCGTCCTTGGCGATTGCGAGTGTCGGCCCCGCCCATTTGCCGGCATCGCCATGCACCGCCTTGTAGGCGTCGAGCTGCGCAAGCTGTTCGCCGGACATTGCCTCGATCAGGATGGCATCGGGCGCATAGGCTCGCAATCGGCAGATCACGGGCGACAGCCAAGCCGGGTCGAAGCTCTTTGGCGCGTTATCGAGGTGCGAAATGCCCAGCACCATGACCTTGGTCGCTTGGCCCGCCAGGCGGGAACGGGCGGACGCGGGATCGAAAGGACGTTTTCCATTACCTGGTGCCGCGACGACAGGACCAGCCCAAGCCAACGGCAAGGCAGCAAGAGCCGCAAGATCTCGTAACCGCATCACTCACCCCCCCAGGATATCTAGTTTCCGAACGTTAGACGCGGCAGAAGTGGGTTGCTAGGATGTAGGAGGCCAAATGGCTTCTCTCCATGCATAGGGTGACTGGCAAAACGCATGCTCAACGATGCCATCGCCATCGCGCTGATCCTGACCGCCAGTGCCACCTCCGCACCATCGACAACGACTGCGATCGGCGTGACGCTGGCTGAAGCTTCGACCAGCCTGATCGGCAAACCGCAATGCGTCGCATTCACTTGGCTGCCGAACGACAAGGGATCGCCGCGTGGCGGCATCAGCGTGCCGGTTCGCATCAACGGACGAAGCCTCCCGCTGCAACTCGACACCGGTGCCAACGTCACTAGCCTCTACGGCAGCTTCCCGGTCGCGGCCGGTTGGGCGACAACGGGTAGCAAGACGTTTCGCGCAAAGACGTTCGAGCTTGCGGGCACGACGCTCGACCGCGCGCAGGTTTATCTCAACCCCGACATGGAGGAGGATGCCACCTTACGCGGAACGCTGGGGCTACCGGCGCTGATGGGCCGTATTGCCGTCATCGACTATCCGAAGCAGCGCTTCTGCCTTTTTGCCGAGGCCGACCTTCCTGGCCAACTCCAGCGGGCTACGTTCGTCCGCGCGATGCTCCGCAACGCCAAGTTCCATGTGCCGATCAGGACCGGCGCATTCGCAAGCGACACGATCGTCTTTGATACCGGATCGAGCGAAATGCCGCTGCATGTCGATCTCTCGGCTTGGAAGCGCATCACAGGACGTACAACCACGGCTGCGGCGCCTTCCACGATTCAAGGTACGGCTTGGGGCAAGCCCTTCACGTTGGCCGGCGCACCAGCCGCGGCACCCGTGACCCTCGGCGGGCTGCCGCTCGGGACGGTCACTGTGTTCACCAATCCCGATACGCCGGAGAGCTTCACCGATTGGCCGGTGCCGACCGATGGTGTGCTGGGCAACGCGCCCTTCTGGGACGGGATCGTGGTCCTCGATCTCACCGCCCGCGTCCGATTTGGCGTGATCCGGTGATGACCCAGAAGCGGTCATTCGTCGCCACCCGCCTACTCCCCATCTCCTGCCATTTGTTCATCTTCGATGCCGCGGTTGAAGAACACATGCTCCCCGTCTTGTTACCGCTCAGACGTAGAGTCCGTAGGGATCAT
>CAJYHD010000308.1 GCA_913773715.1 uncultured Sphingobium sp. | reverse complement strand
CTCGCAATATGCTTGCGATCCACTCTCATTAGCGCTAGACAGAGGACGTAATCGATGGAGAGCGCCTTGGTCGTCTGCGTCTGCAATGCCATTCGGGAATCCCAGGTCCGCGATGCGGCTCGCGCCGGTTCCATGACCCCGTGCCAAATGTATCAGGCGCTCGGTCGCCAGCCCAAATGCGGCCAGTGCGCGGTCCTGGCACGGGCCATCATCGAAGAAGAACGCGCCGCCGCCTGAATTCGACCGCAGGCTGACCGCCATGCGACCATAGCCCCCGCGTGCGCGTTGGGGAACTTTGGGAGAGCGGCCATGAACGACCGGACCAACCTGCAGATCGGCTTGCGCCGCAGCGGCGAGATGGCTGCCGTTTTCATGATCGGCGATGGCTTGCTCGGCCTGTTGCAACCGAAGCGGCATGTCGAACTCTGGCGATCGGACGTGTCGGCGGTCAATATGCTCGTCCGCCCCTTCACCAATAATCCACTGCGCCGCCGGGCATATGGCCTGCTTCAACTGGCGGCAGGTATCGCCCTGGCCTCTGCCCTGCGAAAGCCATAGCCCGGGGCTAAACGCGGGACGGCCGGATAGGGCGGCGTGGTCGCCGGAACCAGAAGGTCCACACCGCCAGCGATCCCAGCAGGGTCAGCGCCAGGCCGCTGACGGTCATCAGCAGCTTCCACGCCACCCCGCCGACACGTCCGGCATGAAGCGGGTAAAGCATGCTATAGACGCGGGCGGCTTGCGGCATCGCCATCGCGTCACGACTGGTCAACAGACGGCCCGTGGCCGCGTCGAAGGTCAGGGTCGTTCGCCCATTGGGCAACCATTCGTCCGCCCGGCGCATCCGCAGCGTGATCGGGTCACCTGGCTTGCGCGGCATGGACAGGATACGGGGCACGGCGTCGGGGAAACGCTGGCTCGCCGCCGTCAGCATCGCCCGCCAGGGCGGGCTGGCCGCCAACGGTCCGCCATGCACCTTGCCCGGCCGCAATGCCGCCAGTGCCTTGGCGGGTGAGCCAAACGGAGCGACGACGATCATCGCCACCGGACGAAAAACCATCGCGGCACCCGTGATGCTTGAAAGCAGCAGGAGCGGCGCGACGACGATGCCCAGATCGCGGTGATGCATGACGATCGCGGGGCGGCTTAACCGCTTGGGAAGCATCCGCCATTTGAAGGTCCGGCGGGTCCGCCACCACAGGATCGTGCCCGACACCACGAAGAACAGCCCACACAGCCCGGCAATGCCGATCACCGTCTCGCCGATATCGCTGGCGAACAGGTGGTGGTGAAAATCGAACAGCCACAGCTCGGAGCGCTCCCACTGGCTGCTCCAGCGCTCGACGATCCGACCACCCTGATCGGCATAGGCCCCTGCCCCATGGGCAAGCCGCAGCTGGTGCAGCGCAAACCCGTTATCGGCGAATACCACGCTCTCGCCGCCTTTTGGCTGGGGCAGCATGCGCTGAACCGCCGCCGCGACCGCGGCCGGATCGCGGACCAGCGGTAGCGCCTTGCCCGGCACCGAGATCAGCGCGATCTTCCAGACGAGCAGACATCCCGTCAGCCCCAGCAGACCCAGGACCAGACCGATGACACCGCCGGTCCAGCGATGAAGCAGATCGAGCCATTTCATCGTCAGAACCTCACATCCCAGCCAAGCGTAACGGTCCGCCCGCGCCCGAAGGATACTGGCGCGTCGGGGAGAAGGACGGGGTCAGCGGCAAGGCATCGCCCGCCCCCTGCGCCTGCGGCATATCCGAGGCGAGACCCGCCGCCGGATAAAGCGCGATTGAGGTCATCGCCATAAGCCGGCAACCCATATTCATGCCCGCCACCCCCTTTGTTGTAAGGGGCTCATAGGCAAAATTCATGCAATTGCAAAGCGGTCGCATTAGTCAGGCGGCGGCAAATGCGTTCGCCGCTGGCCACCAGACGATCTTACTGGCGACAGACAGAAGCATTTTCCGGTAATATCAGTGATGTAGAGGCGAACCATCCGGCGCGGGCACGCGTTGTCGCGGCTCATCATCGAAAGCATGACATGCCGCATTATCTGATCGCACAAAGCGAATTGCCTGAGGAACGCGAAGCCCGCCGCCGCCGTACCGGCAAAAGCTCAGGCGAGACCTACGCCGCGACGCTGGAACAAATGCAGCCGGGCATCAAAACGACGATCGTGTCCCCGGCCGACGATGCAGCCTCCGGTTTTTCGAACGACAAATTGGCGGCGTTCGATGGGGTGTTCCTCACCGGCTCGCCGATGCACGTCTATGATGACAGCCCGGAGGTCCGGCGTCAGATCGACTTCATGCGCCGTGTATTCGCGGCAGGCATACCCTCTTTCGGCTCCTGCGCCGGATTGCAGATCGCGGTTGCGGCCGCGGGCGGACAGGTACGCAAGATGCCCGAGCGGATGGAGGCAGGTATCGCCCGCCGCATCACGCCGACCGATGCGGGGCGCAGCCATCCACTGCTTGCAGGTCGGCCATCCAGCTGGGACGCGCCCGCCATCCATGGCGACGAGGTGGAGGAACTGCCGCCCGGCGCGACGCTGCTTGCCAGCAATGCCGTGACATGGGTGCAGGCGGCGGAAATCCGTTTCGACCGCGGCGTCTTCTGGGGCGTGCAATATCATACCGAGCTGGCGCTCCGCGAGATTGCGCTGGCCATTGCCGCTCAGGCCGGTGATCTGGTCGAGGCGGGGCTGGCCGATCGCGAAGAGGATGTCAAAGCGTGGAGCGACGATCTCGACGCGCTTTACGAAGCACCCGATGACCGGGCACTGCGCTGGCGACTGGGGGTCGATGGCGAGTTCGCGGAGGAACGGTTGCGCCGCCGCGAAATCGCCAACTTCCTGTCCAACCTCCGGATGTTGAGGGGCTAGCCCGCCGGGCCGTTACGGCCCGACATCCGCCGCGCCGGTCATGACCCGGAGCGCCTTACCCGCCTTGAAGCCCAATGCCGCACCGACCCGGTCGTCCCAGCCATAGGGATCGTTGCGCACGATCGGCTCTCCGCCATCGTCGAACAACACTGTCTGATAGAGCAGCCGGACGGGAATCTGGCGCTGCAGCTTCACGGAGCTCTCCTTGCCCGTCTCACGTGCCTTGTGCCACTCGTCGGACACGCCTTCGTCCTTGGCCAGCATCTCGGCAAAACCCAGCGCGTCGTCGACGCGGACGCAACCATGGCTCCGCTGACGCTGGACCATGCCGAACAACGCCTTGGCAGGCGTATCGTGCAGATAGATGGCATGATCGTTCAGCATGTCGAACTTGACCAGCCCGAGCGAATTCTTGGGGCCGGGCTGCTGGACGATCCAGCCATCCTTCCAGACCATGTTGTTGGCCTTCAGATAACCGGCCCCCTTCTTGGCCAGATCCTTCTGCTGGATCGAGCGCGG
>CAJYHD010000307.1 GCA_913773715.1 uncultured Sphingobium sp. | reverse complement strand
GAGGGCAACGGTCGCCTGGAGCAGCAGGACAGCGGCGATCAGCATGTCAGAACGATCCCTGGATCGATAGGAAGGCGCCGCGCTGGCGGCGGACGGTGGCGATGTCGCCGAGATCGACATAGGCGGCAGTGACCGACACGTTCCGCGCGACAGCCCATGCGGCGAAGGCATCCGCCGCCTTCTGCTCGCGCGCGAAACCAAGATTGCTCGACTTGGTACGTGCCTCCGCCCCGACGACGAAGCGCGGGGAGAGCATCAGGCCCGCCGAGCCCTCGAACTGCGGCCGGTAGCGATCGTGTCGGTCACCGCCAAAGCCGAGCAGCCCAAACTGGTTGGCCTTGGTCGCCCGCACCGTCGCGTTCAGCACAAGGCTGCGCGACAGCACCACCTTGGTCGCGGCGACGTAGAAGTCGGTGCCGCGGTCGTGCCGGCCGCCGACCGCGCGGATGATCGCGCCGCGGTTCGCGCGCTTGTGCTGCACGCCGATCGCGATCTGCGGCAGCCAGCTGTCCTGATCCCATACCGCGTCGCCGATCACGCGCAGCTTCGCGCCGAAAATATTTTGTCCAAAGGTGAAGCCGCGTCCCAGACCAAGCGCGGCACCGGCAGCGCGCGTATCGAAGTTCTGGTGTGTGTACGACAGTTCCAGTCGATCGTTCACCCCGATCGCCGCGCCGTAGCTTTCGAGATCGAAGTCATGCAGCGCCACCAGCGTGGCGTTCACCTTGCCGCCGATGCCGTCGCGGGTTTCGTTGCCTGCGATCACCGCCCAGCTGGCGAGCCCGCCTCCCGCCGCGCCCTCTACGCTGGTGACGCCGTTGGTGAGGAGGAGCTTGCCGCCCGCGCGGCGATCCCCGGCCGCGGCCGGTTGCGCGACGAACAGCAGCACGAATGCGGCGACCAGAGCGGAGCGGATCATGCACCACCCCTGCCGCGCTAACTGCCAAGACCCGGTTAACATTAGCGTTTACCCGCGTGAAACCAGTGCGCAGCTAGGCAAGGCACGATGCGCATTCTTCACGTTCTCGCCATCGTCGGCACCGCCATTTCGACTGCCGCGGCGGCCGCCCCGGTCACCATCCAGGTGATCGGCCCCGATGGGCGCCCGCTCGCCGGTGCGGTCGTCACCGTGACGATGCCCGGCACGCCGCCGCCGGCTCCGCGCGGGTCCTATTCGGTGGCGCAGCGCAGTATCCAGTTCGATCCGCAGGTGCTGATCGTGCCGGTCGGCGCCACCGTGAGCTTTCCGAATTTCGACAAGGTGCGTCACCACGTCTATTCATTCTCCAAGCCCAAGAAGTTCGAGCTGAAGCTGTTCGGGCGCGACGAGAGCCGCGCGATCACCTTCGACAAGCCTGGCGCGGTGACGCTGGGCTGCAACATCCACGACAGTATGAATGGCGTCGTCTACGTGACGGCAAGCCCCTACACCGCGCTCACCGACGCCAACGGTCGCGTGCGGATGAACGTCGCCGCGGGCGGCGGCCGCATCGCGGTGTGGCACCCGGCGATTCGAGGTCCGAACAATATGTTGGAACAACCCGCGCTGATCGCAGCAACGGGGCTCAACACGACGTTGCAGCTGCACCGATGATTCTGGTGCTCCCAACGTTTCGCACGCTGCGTACGCGGCTGACCGTCCTCTACGCGGGACTGTTCACGATCGGGCTGGTCGCGCTCGCGGTGCTGGCGCAGGTCATGATCGAGCGGAGCGCGCGCAGCTCGGCGACGGACGAGCTCGCCACCAGCGCCTCGGTCTATGACCGATTGTGGCAGGAGCGACAGCGCTCCCTCGCCGGAGCGGCGGACGTGGTGGCGCGCGACTTCGGCTTTCGTAGCGCGGTCGCCAGCAACGATGTCGCGACGATCGAGTCGGCGCTGGACAGCCTGCGTGCGCGCGCTGGCGTGCCATATGCCGTGCTCGTGACGAACGAAGGTCAGGTGATCGGCGATGCGGGCGAGCTGGGTGGCCAAGTCAGCCGCTTCGTGGGCGCGATCCAGGGCGATCGCCGCGACGCGGTGGTCGCGACCGATCACGTCGTCCATCGCATCGTCACCGCGCCGATCCTGGCGCCCAACGAGATCGGTCGCATCGCCTTCGTCGTACCGCTCGATGCGTCGGAGATGCGCGGGCTGGAAAAGCTGTTCGCGATCCCGCTCACTGCGGAGATGCTGACTCGGACGCACACCGGCGCATGGAGCGATGGGCGCGTCACTCTTCCGGCCAGTACTGGGCGTTCGGTCACCAACGTGGACACGCCCGCCGGGCGCAGCTTTGCGATCGTGCGCCCACTCGCCGCGCCAGACGGTCAGGCGCAGGCCGCGCTGCTGCTCAGCTATCCGATGGCGCGCGCGATGCAGTCATACCGATCGATCCAGATCGGTCTTGTCGCGGCAGGGCTCGCGTGGCTGGTGATGATCGTCATCGGCACCGGCCGACTGGCGCGCGGTATCGCCAAGCCGATTGCGGCGCTCGATTCAGCGGCGCGGCGGCTGGAGCAGGGCGAGCGCGCCGAGGTGCCCGTAGAAAGCGACGACGAGGTCGGTCGGCTCGCGCTGTCGTTCAACCGTATGTCGTTGGGCATCAAGGAGCGTGAGGAACGCATTACCCACCTGGCCTTCCACGACGGACTGACCGATCTGCCCAATCGCGTATTCTTCCAGCAGTCGCTCGATCAGGCGGTCTCGCGCGCCGAGCGCCTCGGAGAGCAGGTCGGCGTGCTGTGCCTCGACCTCGATGGGTTCAAGAGCATCAACGACACCCTCGGGCACCCGATCGGCGACACGCTGCTCCGCCACGTCGCGCAGCGGCTGCTCCGGCTCGCGGATGGAGCGATGGTGGCGCGGCTGGGAGGAGACGAGTTCGCGATCGTGGTTCCGGAGAGCGAGGATCTGGGCCGTTCGCGCCGGCTGGCGCAGGCGGTTCTCGACCATTTCTCTGAGCCGTTGGAGGTCGACGGCCACACCGTCGCCACCGGCAGCAGCATCGGCATCTCGATGTACCCGGCTGACGGGAAGGAAGCTGCGGTGCTTTTGAAGAATGCCGACCTCGCGCTTTACCGCGCCAAGCAGGATGGACGTGGCAACTTCCGCTTCTTCGAACAGTCGCTCGACGAAGCCGCACGGCGACGACGGCAGATCGAGACCGACCTGCGCGTGGCGATCCGCACGGGGCAACTCCAGCTCCACTTCCAGCCAATTGTCGCGAGCGACGGCGAGGTGCTCAAGGGCTTCGAGGCGCTGCTGCGCTGGCCACACCCGGACCGCGGCCTCATCCCGCCAGTGGAATTTATCCCCGTCGCCGAGGAAACCGGGCTGATAACGCAAGTCGGCGAGTGGGTGATGCACGAGGCGTGCCGCGTTGCCGCGACGTGGCCCGAGCACATTCGCGTCGCGGTGAACGTGTCCCCGCTCCAGTTCCGCTCGCAGGGGTTTAGCTCGGTCGTGCTTCAGGCACTGTCCACGAGTGGGCTGGCGCCAAACCGGCTGGAGATCGAGATTACCGAATCGGTCTTCCTCGATGGCGAAACGAGCGTTCTTCAGATCCTGCACATGCTTCGCTCGCTGGGCGTGCGCGTGGCGCTCGACGATTTCGGCACCGGCTATTCCTCGCTCAGCTATCTTCGCTCGTTCCCGTTCGACAAGATCAAAATCGACCGTTCGTTCGTCACCAACGTCGCGAACGATGCTAGTGCTGCGGCGATCGTCAAGGCGATCGTGGACCTCGCTACCGCGCTGCACATGGAAACCACGGCGGAAGGCGTTGAGGATGCAGGGCAGCACGCCGAGCTTCAGGCTCAGGGTTGCAGCACGCTGCAGGGATTTCTGTTTAGCCGGCCCCTGGATGCGGTCGCGGCTGGACAGATGGTGGGAAGTTCAAAAGTGAAACGCGCTGCCTGACGAAGGGCTCGCGGTGCGAGCCATGCGGGAGATGCGTTGACGAGCTTCGATTGAACACCGCTTCGACCCACAAGTGGACGTTCAGGCCGCCCTGCTCGCTTCCCAGCTTCGGTCATTCGTTCATATAGACCGGTTCGCTCCCTGTGAGCGGCCTATCGAAGACGCGGAACGGCGAAGAATGGGACTTTGCGGTCATTCAGGCAGCGGAGGCGAACGGCAGCTTCCGATTGAACCCGACGTTCGCGGTCTGCGGCGGGCAACGTCGTTGGACGAGCAAGTCTGGCCGATTGCCGCTTTGCACAGCCTGAGCGAGAGCATAGGCGGCCGCTCTAATATCTCTTCGTTATGGCAAGCCTAAGATTGCCCGCTGGATACGCTTCTCCGCTTCCGTCAATCGATGCGCCACTTCCCTGCATCGCCACCAGATGATTGTTGAACAACCTGCAAAGATTGCGACCGGCAGGACGAGGTAGAAGCCGAAGGTGAACCATGTGCCATCTTGAAGGGCCTGCGCCTCCTGCCAAACCGTGCAGTAAGCGAAGTAACCCACGCTTGTAACGAACAAGCTGAACACGATCCAGAGTAGCACACGATTGAACTTGTGAAAGCCGATCTCTAGTCCGCTGACCTGACCCGCCAAGGTGCGGACGTTCCGGGCCTCAATCTTCATCAGGTTTGCCGTCACCGCGCCCTTGAGCGTCGTTACCCGCCGGGAGAGGCCAGCCACGCCGGTCGCTGATACGGCTTGTATAACCGCCAGCGCGAGATACAGTCCGATTCCTACCGTCTGTACGTTAGCCAGCTGCGCGAAGGTCAGCCCGGTTGTCGTCGCTTGCCAAGGCCATAAGTCGATACACACGTGAAGATCCCTGCTGGCGCCCTCTCTAATGTCCTTAGGGCACGCGGCCTCGATCTGGCTACTCTCGCGTCACGCAGTGGGGTGTCTCAGTCCAAGCTACAGCAGGTCGTGGACGACGGCGGCGAGTTAGACGACGCGGAAATTACATCCGTTGCGGATGAATTGGCCGTGCCGACGCATGCGCTTTTTACCCAGCGCGAACTGCCGCTGTTCCCCTCCGTCGACTTCCGGACCATCAGCCCCAAAATCGCCGAGTTTGGGAAGGGCACGCTCCAAGCCATTGGCTATGTTGAGAAGCTATCCAGCACCCTGTCTGCGCTCGACCTTGATGTTGGGCTTGATGAAACTGTCGAGCAGATAAAGCCCAAAGTCTACTCTGATGAAGAAGCGATCAAACTCGCGGCGAAGTGGCGTGCTCGTTGGGGAATTACAGATGACCAGCAATTAGAGTGGCAGGACGCCAATAAGCTATACGTTAGCCTGCGCTCGTTCATCGAGAGTCTTGGCGTCCTTGTCCTGCACCGTCCCTTCAAGACCGACGAAGCGGCTGGCCTGTACGTTCACATTGATGATGGCCCTCACACAATCGTCATCAACACAACAAACAGCAGCAAGGCTCGCAAGCTATTCACGCTTGCTCACGAGTTTGGGCACGTCCTCCTCCGCAAGGAAGGCGCATCGAACCCCTCTATCATCCGAAATCGGGTTGAGCGTTTCTGTAACCGATTTGCTGCCTGCTTGCTCGCGCCCAAACGCCTTATCAAAGCGGCACTTGCCCGCTTTCGCTACACGCCTATCCCCGATGATGATTTCATCCGCTTGTTTGCGAAGAAGTTGGGGATTAGTCAGGAGGCGACCTACGTCCGTTTGGTTCAAACTGACTTCTTGGCTCGCGACGACTACAGGGCCTGGAAAGCCAAGTTCGGCAACCGTAACTTCGTACCATCTGGCGATCAGGGCGAGAAGAGTAGCGGAGGAACACCTGACCCTTTGCGTGATAAGCGCACGCAGTACGGCACGCGGCTTTTAGGTTTGCTCAAGCGGGCGCGGGTGACAGAGCAGCTAGACGAGATCGACATTTACCGCCTGAGCGGGCTTAAACCGATCTATCAAGATCAGCTTTTTGGGGCTGCCTAGGGTCAGGACCCATTGATGTGAGGGCGGCGATCTGATTCAGGTCCGTGAGGAGACCGGAAATGAGCGACCTGTTTTGGCTGACGGATGAGCAGATAGATCGGCTGCGGCCGTTCTTTCCCAAGAGTCATGGCAAGCCGAGGGTGGACGACCGGCGGGTGCTGAGTGGCATCGTATTTGTCAATCGCAATGGGCTGCGCTGGCGAGATGCCCCCAGCGACTATGGCCCGCACAAGACGCTGTACAACCGCTGGAAACGGTGGGGTGAGGCCGGTGTGTTCACGCGAATGATGGAGGGTCTGGCTG
>CAJYHD010000306.1 GCA_913773715.1 uncultured Sphingobium sp. | reverse complement strand
GGGCGAGCGCGGCGTAGCGGTCGGCGGACTTCCACTGCGGCCCGGCCATGGCCTTCAAACGCAGCCAGAAGCGGGACGCGACCGCTGGGCCTCCGCTGCCGCGTTTGGCGCGAGTGATGAGGACATGGGGTGCGCCCAGAGCGCTGGCAAAGTCGTGCGCGGCAAGGCCGATGCGGGTTTCGAGACCCGGCAAACCCAGCTCGCGACGGATGCGTGGGGCGAGCCAAGGGTCGGGTGCGGGCAGGCCGGGCCAGGTGCCTTCGTTGAGGCCGCCCAGGATCATGAGGTCGGCCTGTTGCAGCTGCGCTTCGACGAGGCCGAGGATGGCGATGCGGGGGTGGCCGCCCTGCGGCGGGCGGACGGACACGCTGCCGAGCATCTGGTCGAGCAGGACGGGAAGCGCGCGGATGTCGGCCTGCCCCGGTCCTTCGGGTGCGGCCTGCTCCATTTCGGCGAAGAGGTCGGCGGCGGCGTGACCCTGATGGCCGGCCCAGACGGCTTCGGCGGTGAGCGCGGTCGCGGTGTCTCGGATTGCGGCGAGCTGGTCGGCGAGGCCGGGACTGGCGAGCAGCGCGTTCTCCAGCGGTTCCAGCAGGGCCTTGGCGGTGGGCCACCACGCGCGGGCGGCGTCGCGCAGGATGGACTGGCGATCGTCGTCGCGCGGTTCGAGCAGCAGGCTGATGCCGTCGAGCCCCGCCTGAGGGCGTGGACCGCGCAGGATGAGGTCGAGCGTGCGGACACCCTCCAGCCAGGGCAACCGCCCCTCCCCGCGCATAACGAGCGGATGCTTGAGCAATGTGAGCAGCGGCACCGGGGCGAAGCGTTCAGCCACCGCCTGGGCAAGCGCGATGAGCAACGTGCCGGGCGGCAGGCGGGAGAGCGGCTGGCCCGCCGAATCGTCGGCGTCGATGCCCCAGCGCTTCAAATGCGCGGAGACGCGGGTAGCGAGTTGGCGGTCGGGCGTCACCAGCGCGGCGGTGCGCTCGGGCGTTTCGAGCGCTTCGCGCAGCGCGATGGCGATCGCCTGCGCTTCTTCGCCGGGTGTGGCGACTTCCAGCGCCTCAACGCCGGTGAGCGATCGGTCAGCGGTCTTGAGGTCGCGCCAGCGGCTGGTGAGGCGCGGCGGAAGCATGGCATTGGAAATGTTGCGGCCGCGCACGGCGCGCGCGTCATGCTCGCTGCCCCATTTCCATTGCGCGACATCGTCCCGCGTCGCGCTCATCAGGTCGAGCAGGCGCTTGACGCTATATTGCGGGTGGCTTTCGTGCGGCGTGGGCGCGCGGCCAGTGACGGGGTCGGGCGCGAAGGGGCCGATGGCGTCCCAGGCGGGATCGTCCATATGCTGATCGAGGCTGGCGAAGACGACCATGCCGTGGGGCAGTTCGGATACGCGGCGCAGCAGGTTGGCGACGGCGGGCGCTGTGCTGGATATGCCTGCCGCGACGATGAAGCCGGACGGCGGCGCTTCGGACCAGCGTTTGGCGAGGCGGTCGAACAGGCGGTTGCGGCGGTCGGCAAGGTCGATGCAGCCCAGCCGCGCCAGTTCGTCGGGCCAGCGCGACAGCAGGATTTCGAACAGGGCGAGCGAGCTTTGCCAGTGGGTCGAGAGGTCATCGGTGAGGCTGAGATCGCGCAGAGCGGTGGCGGGGACGCGCTCGACCTGAAGCTGGTCGAGGACGGTGCCGAGTGCTTGGCCGAGTTGCAGCGCCTGGCCCGCGTCGATGCCGCCTTTTGCCTGCTGCACCATGCGGGCGAGGATCATCTGGCGGCGGACCGGGGCTATGGCGGGCGGGATCACCTCCCCCTCCCCCAGCGGATCGAGCGCGCCGCCGACCTGCTCACCAAGCGCCGGGTCGCCGAGCGGGACGAGGCGCGGGAGCAGCAGGCCGCCCTTGGACGCGCGTACGAAGGCGTTGCTGACCGCGCGAACGGCGCGGGTGCCGGGTAGCAGCACCATGCCCTGCGCGAGCGCCAGCGGATCGCCGCCATGGCGCGCAATTATGCCCGCGACCAGCGCGTCGGCGAAGGCGCGGTGCGCGGGGATGGTATAGAGCGCAGGGCGGCTCTTCTCACCCATTGGCTAAGACGGATTCCACGACGGGAATGGCCTGCGGCGTGCCGACATCGAACCAGAGGCCCTGATGCGAGACGCCGTAGAGCCGCCCCGCCTCTATCGCGCGGTTCCAGAAGATGTTGGTGGAAAAGACGTCGCCGGGCGGATCGGTGAGGATCGCGGGCGAGAGGATCTGGACGCCGGTAAAGACGAAGGGCGCGACGCGCGCGGTGCGGCGGCGGGCGATGCGTCCGGCGGCGTCCATGTGGAAGTCGCCGGGTCCGCGATGGCAGTGCGCGCGGGCGAGCGGCACCAGCAGCAACAGCGCGTCCATCAGTTCGGGGTCCCAGAGACGGCGCATCATGCCGAGCGTTTCCTGCGGTCCGTCGATCCAGAGGTTGTCGCTATTCGCGCAGAAGAAGGGCTGGTCGCCGAGCAGCGGCCTGGCTTTCATGAGGCCACCGCCGGTTTCCAGCAGCTTGGCGCGCTCGTCGGAAATGGCGAACTCCAGGCCGCAGCGACGCGCGGCGACATGCGCCTCCACCGTATCGGCGAGATAATGGACGTTGACCACCACCTTGCGGATGCCGCCTGCCTCCAGCCGGTCGAGCGCATGGTCCATCAGCGGCTTGCCCGCGACCTTCACCAGTGGCTTGGGCCGGGTGGCGGTGAGCGGGCGCATGCGCTTGCCGAGGCCTGCGGCCATCAGCATGGCGGTGTCGATCATGCGGCGGCAAACTCCTGAAGCGCGTCGTGGCGCTTGTCGGCGGGGATGTTGGCGGCGAACCAGTCGGCGACGGGAGCGAGCGCGGGATGGGCGAGGTCGCGCTCCAGCAGGCTCCACATGCGCGGCAGGTAGGAGAGATAGCGCGGCTTGCCATCGCGCTGCCACAGGCGGGTGAAGATGCCGATGATCTTCGCGTTACGCTGCGCGCCAAGGACGGCATAGGCGGCGTCGAAATCGGCAGGCGGGTTGGCGATGGCGCGGTAATGGGCGATCATCGCGGCCTCTACGGCGGGCGGCACGTCGCGGCGGGCGTCCTGAAGCAGCGAGACGAGGTCGTAGGCGGGATGGCCTGCAAGCGCGTCCTGAAAATCGAGCAGGCCCAGGCCATGCGTCTCGGGCCGGTCGATCAACATGATGTTTTCGGCATGATAGTCGCGCAGCACCGTGACGGTCGGCGAGGCGGAGCGTTCGACCAGTGGCAGCACCGCGTCCCAGGCGGTCGTGTAGCCGTCGGCGTCCACGGCGAGGCCGGCGGCGGGGCAATACCATTCGGTAAGCAGCCCCACTTCGCGCTGATAGACGGCGCGGTCGTAGGGCGGCACGTCGGCGGCTGGCAGGCGATGGAGGTCGGCGAGCAGGTCAATCGCGCGGGTATAGACGGCGATCTCCTCCGCCGGGTCAGCCTCGACATGCTCTTTGAGGCGCAGGTCGCCGAAATCCTCGATCAGGACGAGGCCTTCCGTCAGGTCGCGCGAGAAGATGCGCGGCGCGGCGAAGCCGTCGGCGATCAGCCGCTCGGCAATGGCGATGAAGGGGCGCGGGTCTTCGTGCGGCGGGGGCGCGTCCATGAGGACGGCGCGGCGGTCGCCATCGACGACGCGGAAATAGCGGCGGAAGGAGGCGTCGCCCGCAAGTGGCAGGATGGCGGCGCCACCCCATCCGGCGCGGCTCAAGAAATCGGGCGCGGCGGCGGGCGGGATCATAGCTGTGACCATCGCTCCGTCCAAGCGGGCGGCACGGCCGCTGTCAAGCGGCGAGCGCCATCCTCCACGATGTCGATGACGAGGCGCAAGGCATGGGGCCAGAGCGCGGTGCCGAGGCGGTCGGGCCATTCGATGAGGAGCAGGCTGTCGTCGAGATATTCGCCGAGCGCGATTTCCTCCGCTTCCTCCGGGTCGTCGAGGCGGTAGAGATCGACATGGGCGACGGGCAGCGTGACTTCAGGAATGTCGTAAGGCTGGACGATGGCGAAGCTGGGGCTGGGCGCTTCGCCCTGAAGCCCGAGCGCTTCGAGGATACCGCGCGCGAGCGTCGTCTTGCCTGCGCCTAAGCCGCCTTCCAATGCGATGACGTCGCCGATGCGGACATCGCGGGCGATGCGGCGGCCGAGGTCGAGCATCGCGTCCTCGCCGACCAGATCGAGTATAGTGTCAGCCACGGGGCAGTTCGATCACGACCATGGTGCCCTGCCCCGGCTGCGACACGAGTTGGAGCGTACCGCCATGCGCTTCGGCGAGTTGGCGGGCGAGCGGCAGGCCGATGCCTGCCTTCGCTCCGGTGCGCGCCTGCCGCGTGCGGGCGACGGGATCGAAGATCGTCGCCTGCCGGTTGGGCGAGATGCCGGGACCGTTGTCGGAAATGACGATGCGGGTCTTGTCCGCCGTGCCGTCGCAATAGACGAGGACGCGCGCGCCCTTGCCGCAATAGCAGACGGCGTTTTCGATGAGGTGGTCGAGCGCCTGGCCGAGACGCCGCGCGTCGCCCGTCGCCTGGCCGCTGGTCGGATCGATCGTGAGCGCGAGATCGATGCCCTTGTCGATCGCGCTTGCCTTGGCGCGTTCGGCGCATTCCTTGGCGATGGCGCCAGGATCGATCGGCACATGATCGATCGGCAAAGTCCCCGCCTCGCCCTGCGTCAGATCGAGGACATTGTCGATCAGGGTGGCGAGGCGGTTGGTGCTTTGCAGGATGCCATCGACATAATCGCGCGCGGAATCGGGCAGTTCGCCCGCATAGCCTGCACTCATCATCTCGGCGAACCCGGCGATGGTGGTGAGCGGGGTGCGCAGTTCGTAGCTCATGTTGGTGACGAAGGCGGTCTTGACCTTGTCCGCCTGCTCCAGCGCTTCGTTGCGGTCGCGCAGCACCTGTTCGACGCGGCGGCTGTCGGTGACGTCGAGCATGGTGAAGAGCGCGTTGCCGTCCGGCAGGGGGATCGCGGCGAATTCGAAGATGCGCCCATCGGCGAACCCGACATGGCCGACGCGCTGCTTGCGCTCCATCGTCGCGGCGCGCACCAGTTCGCGCACCAGATTGACCTGCTGCGGCTTGGCGAGGCGGGTCTGCACATCGCGCATCAGGTCGTCGATGCGCGGATGCTTGACCAGCATTTCTTCCGACAGGTTCCAGATGGTGCGGAAGCGGCTGTTCCACATCTGCAAGCGGCCATCGACCGAGAAGACGCCGATCGATTCGAACAGATTGTCGAAGGTCGCGGTGCGCACCCGCAGCAGCGTGTCGCGCGCGCTCGACAACTGGACATGCTCGGTGCGGTCCTCGAAGATGAGGAGCAGGCCGCCGTCGGGCAAAGGCTGGGCGAAGACGCGGATGTGCGATCCGTCCGCCAGCAGCCAGTTTTCCTCGCGCGCGTCGGGCGAGAGGAACCAGTCGCGCCGCTCCGCGCGCCAGGCGGGGAAGTCGCGATGTTCGGGCAGGCGACGGGCATCGCGCATCTGGTCGAGCACGCGTTCGAACAGCGGGGCTTCGCTCAAAGCGTCCTGGTTGAGGCCGAACAGGCTGATGAAGGGCTGGTTCCAGAAGCGCAGCGCACGGTCGGGGCCGAAGCGGGCGACGCCAGCGGACAGGCGATCGAGCAGATCGCGCTGTGCGGCTTCCAGCCGGCGATATTCGACGCGCACCTGTTCCAGCTCGTTCTGATCGACGGCGAAGCCCGCAACACCTGCGTCACCCAGCGGCACGTCGACCACGCGCATCGTGCGGCGTTCGCCATCGATGGTGGCGGGCACCATGCGTTCGGCGGGTTCGCCTCGCGCCATGGCGTCGGCGGCGGCCTCCTGCGGCGAGACGCCGTTCACCGCCTCCACCAGTTCGGTGCCGCTGGCGATCACCTCCCGCGCGTCCTGCGCATCGACGGCGCGGACATAGGCGCTGTTGACGAGGCTGAGGCGCAGGTCGGGCGTGCGATGCCACATCGGGAAGGGCGCGGCCTCGACCAGTCCGGCAAGCGCTTCGAGCGCGTCGCGCAGCTGTTCGACATTGGCCTTCAACGACTGAATTTCGGACTGGCTGTCGGTCGCATCGAAGATCCAGAGGACGACGCCACCGCTCGCCGCGAGCGCCGGGCTGGCGGGCGCGCCGCGCACCAGCAGCAGGCGCGAGGAGCCATCGCCGCGCACCGGGAGCGAGAAGCTCTTGCCCGCGCGCTGAGCCGAGGCGATTTCCTGCGCGAGTGCGGCGGCGTCTTCCGGGTCCAGCCCGCCGTCGGGCGCGGTGAGTTCGGAGGCGAAGATCGGCACGCGCGCCTTGCCCAGCCATTTGGCGAGGCGGTCGGCAGCTTCGAGACGGCCATCGGGATGAATGATGATAGGCGCGGCGGGTGCGGAAGCGAGCAGGACCGAGAGCCGGTCATATTTACCCTGCGCCTGCGTGCCTTCGCGGCGCATCCGCAAACCACGCGACAGCGCCCAGACCGCGCCGGCGAGCCAGAGCGCGAGAAGGACGCCGAGAAATGTGGCGGCAAGCGGCGTGAGCGTCGTCATGACGTCATGCCTTTTGTGGCCTGAGCCTGCCTGTCCCTGTTCATATCAGCACCGGGACTAGACCAAGTCGGGCGCGGCGCAAAGCCGCTTTAGGCGACTTAATTTGCGGGGGAGGATGCGTGTGCGCCCTCCCCCGCCTGATACTTAGTAGCGGTAGTGGTCGGGCTTGAACGGGCCTTCGACCGGCACGCCGATATAGTCGGCCTGCTTCTGGCTGAGCTTCGACAGCTTCACGCCCAGCTTTTCGAGGTGCAGCGCGGCGACCTTTTCATCGAGATGCTTGGGCAGGACATAGACCTCGTTCTTATACTCGTCCGCCTTGGTCCACAGTTCGATCTGGGCCAGCACCTGGTTGGTGAAGGACGAGGACATGACGAAGCTCGGGTGGCCGGTGGCGCAGCCGAGGTTCACGAGGCGGCCCTTCGCCAGCACGATGATCTTCTTGCCGTCGGCGAATTCGACTTCGTCGACCTGCGGCTTGATCTCGGTCCACTTCATGTTGTTGAGGCCCGCGATCTGGATCTCGCTGTCGAAGTGGCCGATGTTGCAGACTATCGCCATGTTCTTCATCGCGCGCATATGATCGGTCGTGATGACGTCGGCATTGCCGGTCGCGGTGACGAAGATGTCGGCGCGGGGCGCGGCTTCTTCCATGGTCACGACTTCATAACCTTCCATCGCGGCCTGAAGCGCGCAGATCGGATCGACTTCGGTGACGATGACGCGTGCGCCGCCGTTGCGGAGCGAGGCGGCGCTGCCCTTGCCGACGTCGCCGAAGCCCGCGACGCAGGCGACCTTGCCCGCGAGCATGACGTCGGTGGCGCGGCGAATGGCGTCGACGAGGCTTTCCTTGCAGCCGTAGAGATTGTCGAACTTCGACTTGGTGACGCTGTCGTTGACGTTGATCGCCGGGAAGGGCAGCTTGCCCTTCTTCGCCAGTTCATAGAGGCGGTGGACGCCCGTAGTCGTCTCTTCCGACACGCCCTTGATCGCAGCGACGGTCTTGGTCAGGTAACCGGGACGTTCGGCGAGGAAGCGCTTCAGCGTCGCGACGAAGATTTCCTCTTCCTCGTTGGTGGGGGTGAAGAGGTCTTCCCCCGCTTCGACGCGCGCACCCCAGAGCGCGAACATGGTGGCGTCGCCGCCATCGTCCAGGATCATGTTGCAGGGCGTGTCGCCCCAATCGAAAATGCGGACGACATAGTCCCAATATTCTTCCAGCGTCTCGCCCTTGACGGCGAAGACGGGGATACCGCGCGCGGCGATGGCGGCAGCGGCATGGTCCTGGGTCGAGAAGATGTTGCACGAGGCCCAGCGCAGCTCAGCGCCGAGGTCGGCCAGCGTTTCGATCAACACGGCGGTCTGGATCGTCATGTGCAGCGAGCCGGTGATGCGTGCGCCCTTCAGTGGCTTGGACGCGCCGAATTCGCTGCGCAGCGCCATGAGGCCCGGCATTTCGGTTTCGGCGATCTCGATTTCCTTGCGGCCAAAACCGGCCAGGCCGATGTCGGCAATCACGTAATCCTGCGTCTCTGCGACGGGTGCGGTGGCCACGATCGTGTCTCCGTTCTTCTCTAAGCAATTGAGCGCGCCGCCATGAGGGACAGGCAGCGTCGATGATGCGCCACTTATCAACCATGGCCGACAATGGCAATGTCGATATAAAGTTTTCTTTATGTAGCTTTCCAGTTGGCCAATGAGTTCAGGCCGATCCAGCACCCCGAACGAGGTGCGACGCATCGACGCCCGACATGGCAAAAGCGCGCGACCAGCGCGACGCGGCGGGCACGTCGAACATCAGGCAGGGATCGCCGGGGGTGAGGAACCAGCTTTCGCCGCTCAGTTCCTGTTCCAGCTGCCCCGCGCCCCATCCGGCATAGCCGAGCGCGACCGCATAGCGGCTGGGACCACGCCCCTCCGCGATGGCTTTGAGGATATCGAGCGAGCCGGACAGGCCCCAGCGGCCGCCGACATCGAGCATGTCCTGCCCGCCCCAGTCGAGCGAATGCAGTACGAAGCCGCGACGCGGCTCGACCGGGCCGCCGCGCAGGACTGGCGTGTCGGGGACATTGCTGCCGTCGATGTCGAAGCTTTCCAGCAACTCGCGCAGACGCACATTCTCCATCTGCTCGTCGATGGCGATGCCGAGCGCGCCATTTTCGTCATGCGCGCAGAGTGCAATGGCCGAATGGTCGAAGCGGTCATCCTCCATCCCCGGCAGCGCCAGGAGGAAATGTCCGCCATAGTAGAGCGTCTTATCCATAGCTTCGGATATAGAGAAGGACCGGAGGAAGCCAAGGACGGCCCGTCGCAGTGGTCCTGCGGCGTGGCGTATTCGCGCGCGGTCCCCTTGACAGGCTTCGCGCCAGCCCCGACCTGCGCACCCGTCCACCGCCAACGGCAAGGAGAGACGAGACATGACCATTTCCAAGGGCGACAAGCTGCCCAGCACGACCTTCACCAAGATGACCGACAACGGCCCCGAAGCCGTGCCGTCCGACGAGTATTTCGCGGGCAAGACGGTCGCGATCTTTTCCGTGCCGGGCGCATTCACACCGACCTGTTCGGCCAAGCACCTGCCGGGCTTCATCGAGAAGGCGGAAGAGTTGAAGGCCAAGGGCGTGGACGAGATCGCCTGCACCGCGGTCAACGACCCGTTCGTCATGGGCGCATGGGGCAAATCGGCCGGATCGGGCGAGAAGGTGACGATGCTGGCCGATGGCAATGGCGACTTCGCCAAGGCCGTGGGCCTGACCATGGACGGCAGCAAGTTCGGCCTCGGCACCCGCGGCCAGCGCTTCTCGATGCTGGTGAAGGACGGCGTGGTCGAGGAACTGAACGTCGAGGCACCGGGCGATTTCAAGGTGTCCTCGGCGGAGCATCTGCTGGGTCAGCTTTGAGGTAGGTTCCTCTCCGGTCCCTCTCTTCGTCATTCCCGCTCCCTTTACCGTCATCCCCGCGAAGGCGGGGATCCATCTCCCACCATCGCCTCATCGGATAGCGTCGGAGATGGATTCCCGCTTTTGCGGGAATGACGAAGGTGGGCGAGGATGAGGTTGGAGGGGCTGGGGATGACGAAAAGGGGCGGCGGATGACGGCTCACGGCGTCTTGGCAAATTCACCGCCCCGTCTTCCGTCCGTCATGCTTCTGCGTTAACAGGACGCGATGACTCAAAGCATCGGCAGCGCAACGGTCGCGCAACTGGACCGCCTTTACCAAATCTCCATCGAAAATCTGCGGTCGGCGATGCGCGATTATGCGCGCGACGGCAGCGTGCCGCCGCCCGAGGCCAAGACCGACGGGCGCTTCTGCTATCCCGAACTGCGCGTCACCTATCATGGCGACAGCGGTACGCCGCCGCCGGGGCGGTCCTTTGCGCGGCTGTCTAAGCCTGGGCGCTATGCGACGACGGTGACGCGCCCTGCGATGTTCGGCGACTATATGGCCGAGCAGATCGACCTCTTGGTGCGCGACTATGGCGTGGATGTGGAGGTCGGGATCAG
>CAJYHD010000305.1 GCA_913773715.1 uncultured Sphingobium sp. | reverse complement strand
TCGACGAGGCTATATCGCCGATGCACTTCCATTCATGCACCTCACCATCGGGGATGACGTGATCGAAGCGCGTCTCGACCTCGAGCGCGATCTCGATCCGGCCGAGCTGGTCGACGCATATTGCTTGCAGCGTAGTGCTGGATGACGCGGCAAGCGTGTGAGCGACACCAGCCACATAGTTGACCAGTTCGATCGCGAGCTCGATGGCTTCGGGTGGGGCAACCATCATCATCTCCACATCAGCAGGAGGGAAAGGATCGCCATCGCGGACCAGAAGCAGGCGAGCGCGATGGCGATCCGGGTGCGGTCCCGGGACGGGCGGGGGGTTTTCCGTCCACTGGGACCAGCGGGGGGTTGGTGATCCATCGGCTGCAATCGTCCATGGATGCGCAGGCGATCGGCGTCGGTCATGGCAGGACCAGCGCCGTCAGCGGCAAAGCCGCCGCCAGAGTGATGACCGTCGCAATCGCAAGTGCTTGTCCGGCCTGCTCAATGCAGATCAGTTCGGCGTTGATGGCATCGCCCTCGTCATCCGGCTCCAAGAATGGGTCGGTGCCCATCGCTGTCACCGCGATCATGCTGCGGCCCTTTGCAGGGGTGGTGGCGCGACTGACGCGTAGGGCTGACAATCATAAGCCCAGGCCAGGGCGATCAAGCGGGACGCACGAGGCCACCGTGCGGGCTCGGCTTCGGCGCGCTGCAGGGCGCGATCGCGCGCCTTGGTCAACGCCGTGACAACCGCCGGACGGGGGCAAAGGTCGTCCGCCAGCCACATCCGCGCGAGGCGCTCGCCGGGATCGGCCCACTGCCCATATACGACGGGCACCGGCTCACGAAGGCCGGCGACCTCGTCCCGGATCCACGGCAAGTCGGCGTCCAGGTCGCAGGCCAAGCGCATGAAGGGCCGAAGCTCTGCATTCGCGCGGGACTGCGTGGCCTGACCGCTCGCGACGACGCGGGCTGCGGCCTTCTGGCGATCGATGAATTCCTCCGATGCCAGGTGCGCGATGTATCGATCGCGGTACATGATCAGCTCCGACGCCGGCGGCGGCGCGGAGCCGGGGCGGCCTGATCGTCAGCGACAGGTTGCGCCTGTTCGGTGGCACGCAGCAGGTCAAAGCTGATGGTGCGGTTGCCGCTTGCGACCTCTCCGGGGAAACGGCGCGAGTCGATCGAGATCAGCGCGGTGCCGTCGCCGTTATCGCGCTGGATGCGCGCCTGCTCGACGGTATCGTTGCCGTCGGCGTCCTGATCATCGAAGTAGCAGGTCGATCCCGAAAACGGGAAAGGGGTTGGGGTACGCAGCATGTCAGCCTCCGTGTTCGACGAAGGCCGGTATAATGTCTGCTAATTCTGACAGTCAACCTAGTTGTGCGATTTTTCTTACATAGATCAGAAGAGCGTCAGTTCGCGCCATGGGATGATACGGTGAATTTGAGCAATCGCCTTTCGGTCGATAGTGAAAGTCACGGCGGGATTGTGCTGGCGCAACTCGATGTACCCGCGTGTGGATTTCACGAGTTCCTTGAGTAGAGCGGAATAGACGCGCTCGTCGTCGCCCTCCTCTCGCCGCAGGTAAATGACCACGTCATCGCCGATGCGGGGTGTTGCGCGCGGGTCGACGTAGGCTGGATCGCCTGGGTTGAAGCGAGGCGCCATAGAGTCGCCAACGGCGGTTAGCACGTAAACGTCTTTGCGACCTTCCAACGACTTAGGGCGGCGAGCGTAGTCATGCACCTCGTCTAGGGCGAGTTCGATAACCTCGCTGAACACCATTTCGCCGTCAACCTTCAGCTCGAAGTCCGCGCCCATGGCTGTTCCCACCACCGGGACATCGCGTCGTTCATCGTCGGCACGAAACGGAAGAGATCGCGCTGCAGCCTCTGAGGCAACCGCATCAGCAGAGGTCTCGGGCGGAGCCATGCCGTAAAACTCGGCATGGCTCACGCCTGCAATCTCCAGCAACTTGTCGACGGTCGCCATGCGAGCATTTCCGCTCCGACGAAGGTCGCTGAAAAACGATCGGTTGACGCCAGCCTCAGTGAGCCACTTGTTCGCGGTCATACCACCTGGCTTCACGGCCATCAGCTGGCGGTAGAGTAGCGGATCGGGTTCCTCCATAGTCATGTATGATATTTCGCACAAACCTGCTGCACGGTCATTGGTTGAAATTTCAAACACAGGACTTGCAATGTGAGATTTGTCTGACGTAAGTACCGCTCATCATGATCATCACCGATGCAGAGCTGCTTACACGCATAGAGGCGTTCCTTGAGCGGACGGAAATGGCCCCTACCCGGTTCGGGAGAGAGGCGATGCGAGAGCCATCGTTCATCGAATCCCTTCGAAATGGCCGATCAATCTCACTCCGCAATGCCAATCGCCTGCTCCGGTTCATGTCTGACCATGACATTGCGTCAGCGCAGCAATCTGCGTCCACTGGACAGACCGACGATGCGTCCACCGCTGATGCGGAGGCGCGGTCATGATCGGCGTCTCGACGCTGCGGTTACCGCCGGGCAACACGCCACCTGTAGGTCGCTGCCGAAGCCTGGGTGTGGTGTACGTTGTGCGCTTGCCCGCGCCGGACGCGCTAGTCCCGCATCGGCGGCGGTCGATCCACACCGAGCATTTTGTCCGCCAGGGAGGCCATGTGGTCGGCGACAGCCACGAAGTGCGCAAGGTGGAATACGAGGCACAGCTCGCGGCCATCATGGCCGGAGAGGACCTTCATAGTGACACGATGATCACCCGCATCGTCGATGTACGCACCGAAGTCGATGTCCCCCTCAGGATAGATGATACCCTCGTTCATCGTGTGAACCTTTTGCTTGATGATAATGCGGTGACCATGACCGAAGCCGGGGCCGCGTCAAGCGGCCTCGGTGGAGGTGACGCATGATCGCGCCCGCTGTCCGCGCACGGCTAAAGGCCGGGGTGATCATGGTGATCTCCATCTGCGGTGGCGTCGACGGTGCCGCCGCGACGGTCGACAAAAGCCGCTCGCTGGCCGGCAAATGGCGCAATCAGAACGACGACGCCACGCCCTGTCTGGATGACAGCTTTGCGCTGGACCAGGTGGCGGTGCTGCAAGGCGCGCGGCCGCCTATCCTGTCCGCCTACGCGGCCGATCTGGGCCATGTAGTGATCCGCCTGCCCGATCACGGTGGCGGCGAAGATGCCCTGTCCACCGCGATGATCGATGCCAGCGCCGAGTTCGGCGACGTGGCGGACGCGCTGCGCGAAGCCACGCGCGATGGGAAAATCTGCAAGGACGATCGCCAGAAGATCATCGGTCAAATCGACGAAGCGCTGGCGTCCCTGGCGCGGATGCGTGGCGCGGCCTGCCTGGGGGAAAGCTGAACATGATGCGGGGCAAGCAGCGCGATGGGGCGCGCTATAAAATCGGGCCGTTGACCGCCTACGTCGACCCCAAGGCGCTGCAAGCCTGGCACTTGACCGCAAGTGTTGGCGAAGAGCTGATCTACGCGATCGGTCCTGCCCTGGGTCGCGACGCGGAAAGCCCCAAGATTGCGCGCGCGATGGCAGAGGCGGGAGAGGCGATCCTGTTCCAGCGGCGGGAACAGGGCGGGATCCATTACGGCATCAAGAAACGTGAGCTTCGGGCAGCAACGAATGAAGCCGCCAAACAACAGGCGCAGGCTCGGTGGGCCGGAAAGGCCGAGGGCCGCCTGCTGGACGCGATCATGGAGATTGCCGACGCGGGGCTGCCCCTGCCCCTGTATGACGAATTGGCGGAAGTGGTGGGCCTGGCTGACGGCGAGGCCGTTCGTTACCGCCTGAACGTGTTGGTCAAAGGCGGGGCGATCAAGCTTTTTGGACCAGCGGGCGAGCGCATCGCCGAGATCTGCGCGACGCAGCAGCGCACCGCACGGATTGTGCGATGAACCGCCCCGCTCCCTCTCGCGCAGCGCTTCGACGGGCTAGGCTTCGTACCCCGCTTGCCGACGTGCTGGCCTACCTTTCGCGCAAGCGGGCCAATGCCCAGCAGATGGCGGGGCGGCTCCCTGAGTTCCAGGAAGAGGCGCGCTGGACCGTGCGCCAGATCGATATCTTCACCGATGACCTGCGAAGCGGGCTGCACCTGGGCGAAGCCCGGCTGCGAACCGGGCGCCGCAAAGATAAGGAGGCTTAACGCCATGGCTCAAGCTGTTTCCACGTTCGACGCC
>CAJYHD010000304.1 GCA_913773715.1 uncultured Sphingobium sp. | reverse complement strand
GTTCTGCCGCCTCAAGGACTTCCGCCGCATCGCTACCCGCTACGACAAGCTCGCAAGAAACTTCCTGTCAGCCGTAAGCCTCGCTGCCGCCGTCGCATTCTGGCTCTGAACGAGTCTCGACCCTAGGAGACATTCCGGTCCCGAACGAACGCATTCCACGCAGCGTTTCGATCTTCTAGCTTTTCCCTTCGTCTTCGGATCAACGCTCTCACGAAAAGCCAGATAGCCAAAACGCCGACAATTACTCCGACGACAATCAGCACAGGCTTTGGAACGGGATAATGCGTGACCCAGCGAAACCCAGAGCGCCTCCCGTCATCAGAAACTTGTCCGTTTTGGTGTATGATCTCGCCATGCTACAAGCCTCCGCAGAGCCATGTAGCGTCCCTGAATTAATGACCGCTTTCCACCCTTCTCGCCATCATCCCATCAACACCCGCCCCCCAACCTAACTCCTCCACCGCGCCGTCAGCAGATAATTGATGCTCTCATCCTTCGACAGCACGAACCCGCGTCGCGGATCGAACGATAGCCCGCTGCGGTCCGTCACCGTAAGCCCCGCCTTCTCCAGCAATGCTACCAGTTCTTCCGGCGTCAGAAAACGGTCCCAGTCATGCGTCCCTTTGGGGATGCCGCCGATGCTTTCGCCGATGCCGATCATGGCAAAGCGGGAGAAGGGGGTGCGGTTGGGGGTGGAGAGGATCAGTAGCCCATCCGCCGCCAGCTTGCTCGCCAGCGCGGTGACGAAGGCCTGAGGGTCGGCGACATGCTCGATCACTTCCATCGAGGTGACCAGATCGAAGCGGCCTTCCTCCATCTGCTCGACGGGCGTCGCGCGATAGTCCACACCAAGGCCCTGTGCCGCCGCATGCGCCTGCGCCACGGCGATATTCTCCGGCGCGGCATCAAGTCCCGTCACTTTGGCGCCGAGGCGCACCAACGGTTCCGCCAGCAACCCGGCCCCGCAGCCGACATCCAAGGCGCGCTTGCCCTCCAGCGGACGAAAGGCGCGATGCTTGCCCGGCCAGTGCGCGTCAATCGCGGCGCGGATATAGGCGAGCCGCACCGGGTTGAGCCTGTGCAACATGGCGCTCGACCCCTTGGGGTCCCACCAATCCGCCGCCATCGCGCCGAAATGCGCCGCTTCCTTGGGATCGATTGTCGCTGCGGCCATCGTCATGCTCTCGCCTTCTGTCATGACGGCATCCCTATCAGCCCGCGCCCGTCAGGCAATCACCGATGTGGCGTCTGCGTGTCGCCGTCGCGCGCCTTGTCGCGCGCGTCGAGTTCATCATAGAGGTCGCGCGTCGCCTGCTCGGTGCGGGCGATGTCGCGCGGATGCTTGTTGCGCCGGTTGCTCATGATCACGAAAATCAGCACAATCCCGAGCAGGATCGGCCCGCCGATGATGACGATGCCCCAATAGTCGCCTTGCATATCCATCCTCCAGTTCCAGCCCTGAACAAGAAAGCGACCGGCGGACCCTGCGGTTCCTTGCCATATCTGCCGCTGCTGCTAATAGGAGCGCCGTTTCGACCCTTTGGGACATTTTCTTTCACAACAACGAGTGGGTTCGGCAAGCAAATGGCGCGCATCGTGATGAAATTCGGCGGCACCTCCATGGCGGGGATGGAGCGAATTCGCAACGTGGCCGCGCGCGTCAAGCATGTCGTCGAACAGGGGCATGAGGTCGCGGTCGTCGTGTCTGCGATGGCGGGCGAGACCGATCGCCTCGTCGGCTTCTGTCGCGAAGCATCGCCGCTCTATGATCCGGCCGAATATGACGTCGTCGTCGCGGCGGGCGAACAGGTGACGAGCGGCCTGCTCGCCATGACGCTGAAGGCGATGGGCGTGGACGCGCGCAGCTGGCTCGGCTGGCAATTGCCGATCCGCACGATCGAAGCGCATGCCAAGGCGCGCGTGGAAAGGATCGACACCGGCGCGCTGCTCGCGTCGATGGCGTCGGGCCAAGTCGCGGTCATCCCCGGTTTCCAGGGCATGATGGCGGACGGGCGCGTCTCGACACTCGGGCGCGGCGGGTCTGATACGTCTGCGGTCGCAGTCGCGGCAGCGGTCAAGGCCGATCGCTGCGACATCTACACCGACGTCGATGGCGTCTATACGACGGACCCGCGTATCGTATCGCGCGCCCGCAAGCTCGACGTCGTCACCTATGAAGAGATGCTGGAGCTGGCGTCGGTCGGCGCGAAAGTGCTCCAGACCCGCTCGGTCGGCCTCGCCATGAAGGAAGGCGTGGTCGTGCAGGTGCTCTCTTCCTTCGATGATCCCACCCAGGACGACCTCCCCGGCACGCTGATCGTGAGCGACGAGGAACTGGCAGCAAGGTTTAAGGAAACGAAGATGGAACGTCAGCTCATCACCGGCATCGCCCATGACAAGAATGAGGCGAAGATCATCGTCACCCGCGTGCCCGACAAGCCGGGCGCGGTAGCGAGCATCTTCGGCCCGCTGGCCGACGCGGCGATCAACGTCGACATGATCATCCAGAACGACAGCAAGGAGAAGGAAGAGACCGACGTCACCTTCACCGTGCCGCGCGCCGACCTCGCTCGCAGCGTCGATCTGCTCGAAGCGCACAAGGATACGATCGGCTTCCGCCGCATCATCACCGACGTCGAAGTCGCCAAGATCAGCGTCGTCGGCGTTGGCATGCGCAGCCATGCGGGCGTCGCCGCGACGATGTTCAAGACGCTCGCCGAACGCGGCATCAACATCGAGGCCATCTCCACCAGCGAAATCAAGGTCTCGGTGCTGATCGACGAGGACGAAACCGAACTCGCCGTCCGCGTGCTGCATACGGCCTACGGCCTCGACGCGCCGGCGGCCTAAGCTTTCCCTTTACTAATATCGTCATTCCCGCGAATGCGGGAATCCATCTCCCGGCCTGGCGTCGGGAGATGTCTTGTTTGTATCTGAGGCTCCTATGACCCACGCCAAGCTCACCTCCCTCATGGCCCGCGGCGCCGAATTTCTCGGTTGCGAGACGGCGATTCTGTGCGGGGCGATGAGCTGGGTGTCGGAGCGCAACCTCGTCGCGGCCATTTCCAACGCGGGCGGTTTCGGCGTGATCGCGTGCGGCGCGATGACGCCCGAACTGCTGGACACGGAGATCGCAGCGACAAAGACGCTGACGGACAAGCCCTTCGGCGTCAACCTCATCACGATGCACCCGCAGCTGTTCGACCTGATCGACATCTGCGCTCGCCATGATGTCGGCCATGTCGTACTGGCGGGCGGGCTTCCGCCCAAGGGCAGCATCGAGGCGATCAAGCAGAAGGGCGCGAAGCTCATCTGCTTCGCCGCTGCATTGAGCCTCGCCAAGAAGCTCGTCCGCTCCGGCGTGGACGCGCTGGTGGTGGAGGGCATGGAGGCAGGCGGCCATATCGGTCCCGTCTCGACCAGCGTGCTGGCGCAGGAAATCTTGCCCGACATGGCGAGCCAGCTGCCCGTCTTCGTCGCGGGCGGCATCGGCCGGGGCGAGGCAATCGCTGGCTATCTCGACATGGGCGCGGCGGGCGTCCAGCTCGGCACGCGCTTCGTCTGCGCGACCGAATCGATCGCGCATCCC
>CAJYHD010000303.1 GCA_913773715.1 uncultured Sphingobium sp. | reverse complement strand
GGTAAGCCACGCCGTGTCGTCCGAGGCCAGGAACACAGCAGCTCCGCCGATATCCTCGACCGGATCACCCAATCGCCCCATGGCCGTCTTTGATATGCGAAAGTCGACTGCTTCCGGATTGCGCGCGCGGTAAGCGGCCAGTCCCGGCGTGTCGGCTTGCGGCACCAGCGTGTTCACGCGAACCTGAGCATGGCCCCACTCCATCGCCAGCGCCCGGGCCAACCCGCGCTTGGCGTGGTGTACGACCGTGCGATCACCCCAGCCGCCTTCCGAATAGAGGCCGGCAGGCGAGAACAGGAAGATGACGGAGCCGCCACCATCGAGCAGGGCGTCCTCTGCGGCTTGCGCCACGGCCAGCGCGCGCGCCGTCTCACGCTGGCCGTCCATCAGCGCCTCGGGCGTGACCGCCCGTACAGCCTTCCACGATGGCGCGGGTGGAACGTCGCCACCGGCAATCACCAGGATGTCGAGGCCTTGCCCAGCCAGGGCGGCACTAGTTGCCTGACCGGCTGCTTCGGGTGCGTCGTCCACGACAGCGATGGACTTCGCGCCGGAGATCGACGTCACTCCTGCAAGCGCCGCAGCCTCGTCGATCACCGTCACCGTCGCGCCTTCGCGAACAAAGCGCGTGGCGATACCGGCGGTGATGGGATCCAATCCGAGGATGAGGGCCGTTCTTCCATTCAGACGGTTCGTCATTTGGCCTTCCCCCTCAATGCTTTGCCTGGAAGTCTACATCTTCCATCTGATCATAGCCGGCGTAGCTGTGGCGCAAGTACAGGTGCCCACCGCCGCCATCGAAGGTCTGGCCGGTGATGAAGCGCGCTTCTGGCGTGACCAGCCCCAAGGCAAGCGCACCCAGGTCCGTCTCGGGATCGCCGGCTCGGCCCATCGGGTTCTCGCGCATGACCTGTGCGGCCTGTTCGGGTTGGGCCTCGACATAATTGTCCCACCCCGCGGACTTGGAAAAGGGCGCCACGATGTTGACGTTGATGTTGTAGCGCCCCCACTCATGCGCGGCGGAGCGGGTGAGCGCTTCCAGCGCCGCTTTGTTGCTGTTGTAGTCACTGGCGTTGTGAGGGCCGGTGGTCGCGAGATTGGACGTGGTGTTGATGATGCTGCCGCCCCCTTGGTCCCGCATGGTGGGGAAAGCTCGCTGCATCGACCACTTGCTGGCGAAGTAGCCGGATTCGAACGAGTGGCAGTTGTGCTCGTCCGGCTTCTTCATGATGGACATGGCAGGCGGGATGCCCTGCGCATTGTTGACCAGCGCGTCGAGCCGACCGAAGTCGCGCACAGCGCGATCGATCACAGCCTCGATCTCCTCCTTGATGCTGATGTCGGCCTGCATGAAATGGACCTGACCGCCTGCGGCCATCGCGCGCAGCTGGGCTTCCACGTCTGACCCCTTCGCAGCCGAGCGTGCATTGAACACCAGTGTCGCGCCTTCTTTAACGAAGGCCCGTGCGGTGCCGAAGCCGATCCCGGACGTCGCGCCCGTGATCACCGCAACTTTGCCTGCCAGTCGTCCCGTCATGCCACAGCCCCTCCTGTTAGGCGCCGATCAGGCGGCGTGCGTAGGCGTGCCGCCGTGCTTCGAGCTCCCGAGCACGCGCCGCATTGTCGATCGATCGTGCGGCGCTGCCGAGCAGACGGTCGAGATCCGCCAGCCTGACGTGCTGCGCCTCAGAAGACGCGTGCAGGTCGCCGCCTGGCAGGGCTTGCCAACGTTGGAGTATGATCGTGCCGGGAAGACCGGCGGTGTCGATCCAGTTCGTGATACCCGGGTCGCGATGCGCAAAGACGTATGTGGCGAAGCCATCATCACCATAGACCGTCTGACCCGGATTTCGGCAAGACGGGCGCCGGTCCGCTTCGATCGTGCGATAGTACATGTCGTGCGCGACGATCGAGTGATAGCGCGCGCCGCCCGGATTGATCCGCACCACCAGCGCGTCTTCCTCCCCCAGGCGAAAGCCGCCGAACGACGCGGCCTGGGTCACCAAACCTCCTACGTACCCCGAGCGGAAGGCCGGCGTCATGCTGTTTACCGGGAACTGAGAGGTACGCTGATACCAGTAGTACAGCGTTGCATGATCGAGCATGTTCTCGACCGCGAGGGCGCCCATCTCGCTGATCGTCAATGGATCGCGGCGTGGCGGGGTTAGTCGCTCGATACGCAAGCGGTTCGCACGCTCCTTGGTCCAATCGGCAAAGGTGTCGCGGATGAATAAGAAACAGGTCCCAGTTCTGGTCTGCAGGTGATTGCTGCGGCCGTCCGCCGGCTCGGCGTCTATCGAGATCGTGAGGTGGCCATCCTCGCCCACGACCAGTTCGTGATTTTCGATCGTGCCGACCGTCTTGGTGCTGCCGTAGTTGGCGACGAGCGTGTAGCTGGCGTTGGTCGGGCCGTCGGCATCGACCTTGCCGTGCAGCCGATACGCGGCGCCATGCTCGATGCCGATATAGCGGTAGATGTTGTCCGGATTGTCCCCCCCCGATCCGTGATCCGGGTACGGCTTGGCCGAACGTGTCGTGAGCGGGAAGGAAGACCTGAGCGATGCGTGGATAGCTGGCGTCGCTGACCGCTGCCTTTAGGACGTAGTTGAAGGCATATTCTTCCATCGCCGCATCGAACATCGCCTGGGCGCCGGCATCCCAATCGGGCTGCATGGCGGCGCGCCAGTAATGGGCCGAGCGCTCCATCCCCGCCCGGACCTCTGGCAAGGCAGCGACCTCTAGGGCCCAACGCTCCACTTGCTGCTGATCGGCCGTGGCTGCGGCATTCTCCCTCGACAGGAAATAGCTCGTATCCGTCAGGATCGACGTCATGGCGGCATCCTCTTGCTATCTGCGCTTCAGCCAGAACTATGCCTGGCTTTGCAGTTCTGTCAAAGAAGCAGCACAATCCCGATAGCTTTGGTGAACGATCGTTCGCCGGGCGTCATGCAGATAGCGCCTTGACGCACCCGCGTGCCGGCTCAACCGGTCGCGACATCACGGCCGATTGGAGGAGGCTGTGGTCATGTCCTTGACCCGGGAAGCTGCGTTGCTGGCGATTCGCCCCTATGTCAGCGAGCATGGTGTCGTTCCGTCCTTGTCTACGCTGGCGCGGCTGTGGGGCTATGCGAGCAAGGCCTCGGCGGCGCAGATCGTTAAGAATCTGGTCGAGGATGGCGCCCTGATCCGCACCCCTGCAGGACGATTGAGGCCGGGGCCGGATTTCTATACGCCTGCCGGCGGGTCCGACCGGCAGGAGAGGATCGTCCACTTGTGGCGGGATCGCTGGCAGGCCGAGGGGCTGGCCGAGGCCTACGATGTGGTCACCAGGATCACGCGACTGAGCGAGGAGATGCGCGATTGCGCGCGCGAAATGGCGGCCCTGTCTGGACTGACGGTAGGCGAACTGCTGGTGCTCGATGTCCTTTATCGCCTGGGCTCGCCCTATAGGTGCGCACCCACCGAGCTACGGCATCACTTCGCCTTGACCCTGCCGGGCATCGGCAAGCGCATCGCCAGTCTGGAGCGGCAAGGCCTCATCCATCGCGTCAGGTCGGAGCGAGACCGGCGCAGCCTGCTCGTTCAGTTGACGCAAGCAGGACGGATCCGGTTGGAAGAGGCATCGCGCCGCGACATGCAGGCGCCGCACATCCGCTGGGCAGCGCAACTCGGGCCCGCCACCCGCGCGGGCTTGATCGACCTTTTGCGCCAGGCGCTGGCGGAGATCGAACAGGCAGGGGTTGCGACCCCACTGTCTTAAGATCCGCAGCGCGGGCACCAGGCGGTGCTTACCGGTTCTGGAAGACCGGACGCCGTTTCTCGAAAAAGGCGGTGCGCTTCTCCACGCGATCATCGGTCCCCATCGTGACCATCTGGCCGCGCGATTCCAGTTCCATCGCCATGTCCAGGCTGGGCGCGGCCAAGTTCAGCCACACAGATTGCTTGGTGATCTGCGTGCCGAGCGGCGCATTCTGCATGATCGCGTCGGCAAGAGCGAGAGCTTCTTCCATCAAGGATGCCTCGTTGACGACACGCAGGATCACGCCGATCTCGCGCGCTTCCTCGGCAGGCAGGTGGCGGCCGGTCAGAAGCAGCTCCATGGCGCGCTGCGATCCCACTGCGCGTGGTAGAAAATACGACAGTCCGAACTCGTGGCCGGTGCCGGCGTTGTGGAACGCGTTTACGAACTTGGCAGAGCGGGCAGCGATGGTGAGGTCGGCGGCGAGCGCCAGACCATACCCTGCGCCGGCGGCGGTGCCGTTGACGGCGCAGATCACCGGCTGCGGCAGGTTGCGCATCAGGACCGGAAGCTGGTTGATAACGCGCGTTGAAAGTCGCGCGGTATGCGTCGTACCCATATCACCCGGCACTTGCGAAGAACTGTCGCCGTAGCGCAAGTCGTGTCCGACGCTGAACATCTTGCCATTGGCGGTCAGGATGACGACCTGCACGTCCGATCTGTAAGCAGTCTCGGCGAAGATACGTGCCAGCTGCTCATACATGGAGAATGTGAAGCCGTTACCCGCCTCCGGCCGGTTTAACGTGATGCGCAGCACGCCGGGCGCAGGGGCATCGGTCAGGATCTCGTCTTGTGTGTCAATCATGAATGGATCCTCGATAGGAAGCAGTTAAGGGATGGAGCCGCGGGATGCGAGGCAAGCACGCCTGATGCGAGCTGCGACATCCTCGGCCCGCGCGGGATTGCGGTCGGCCAGGATGACGGTGTCCCCCTTCCGCCGCCAGCCGCAAGGCCGTTGCCTCGCCGATGCCTTGTGTGGCGCCGGTAACTAGCGCCGCTCTGCCCTCCATGCGCTTTGTCATGTTTCTCTCCCG
>CAJYHD010000302.1 GCA_913773715.1 uncultured Sphingobium sp. | reverse complement strand
ATGACGGCCAGCATCTTTCGTGTGCTCAAGTGGAGACGCCAAACCTACCCAGGGCTGGAAAAGGCGCGGCGGATCTTCCGGTCGACCATTCGTACGTCGTTGCTGTTCGGGATCGTTCTCGCCGGTTGGAGCATCAAGGTGCTGGTCGTCAGCCCCCATGCAATCGGCGCCTTCATCCCATTCTTCGCCGCGCTATCCACCATCGCTTGTGCGGTGTGCATGGTATCCCTGCCCCAAGCGGCGTATGCCGTCGTCTGGTCGGGTACGGTGCCGATGGTCCTGGCAATGCTCGCTACCCGAGACGCCTATCTGATCGCGGCCGCCCTCAACCTGTCTGTCATCGCGATTTTGCTGATGGGATGGCTGCGCCGCCAGCATCTGCTGTTTCGCGGGATCGTCATGGCGCATGCTGCCGCATTGCGGAGCGAGCGCGAGGTGAAGCATCTCGCGTTTGACGACCAACTGACAGGTTTGGCCAATCGCCGCGCCTTCCTGGCTCGGCTTACAGAGGCTAGCGGTCCGCCCGGCAGGGCACTCGACCGAACGGTCGTTCTGATCGACCTCGATGGGTTCAAGGCGGTGAACGACCGATTGGGGCATGGCAAGGGCGACGAACTTCTTCGCGGTGTCGCCGATCGACTGGCGAACGCAGCGCCACCCGGCGCGCTTGCTGCACGGCTAGGCGGTGACGAATTCGCGGTTCTGATTCCCAGCGGCCCCCAGGACGACGTGGCCGACGCCGCCCATCGCATAGCAGCGCTTTTCGATGAGCCGATGGCGCTCGGGTCCGACATCGTCGACGTGCGGGGATCGATCGGGGTGTCGACCGGCGCCCATTGGCCCGAAGATCCCGTCGATCTCATTCACCGCGCTGATCTCGCCCTGTACGAGAGCAAGGCGAGGGGCGAGGCGCAGCCCTATTTCTTCCATGACGGGCTTCAACGGCAGAGCGATCGTCGGCGTATCATCGAACTGGCGCATCTCGATCCGGAAGCGCTCGCCTCGCTGGAAGTGCACTATCAGCCGATCGTCGCTGCCGAGAGCGGGATGGTGCTCGGTTTCGAAGCGCTGACGCGTTGGCGGCACCCGCGTATCGGTAATATCCCGCCGACGGAGCTCTTCGACGTCGCCGATCATGCTGGTATCGCCGGAAAGTACACCGAGGTCGTTCTGCAACGTGCGCTTGCGGAAGCTTCCGCTTGGCCAGCGTCCTTCACCCTGTCGATCAATGTGACGGCCGGTGAAATCGGCTCGGAACTATGTCCCCTGATCAGACGCATGTGCGCCCAATTCGCCATCGACCCAAGGCGGATCATCGTCGAGATTACCGAAACGGCCCTCCTGCGCGATCTTGAACTCGCAACGCGGACGATCGACGAACTGCACAAGCTGGGCGTCGGGGTTGCGCTAGATGACTTCGGCTCTGGCTTCGCCTCGATCGGCTATCTCAAACATATTCGGTTCGACGTCATCAAGATAGATGGCGGTCTGGTGGCGTCGATCGCCGACTGTGCACTGGCGCGTCAGTTGCTGGTCGGCGTCGTCCAGCTCTGCCGCGCGATCGGCACGCCCATGGTCGTGGAGCAGGTCGAAACGGACGCCCAGCTGACGATCCTTCGGGTGTTGGGTGTACAGCGCGTTCAAGGATATCTTTTCGGGAGACCCGAAGCAGTCGTTTCGACGACGACAGCCGCAATCGATTCGGAACCTCCGCAAACTGCTATAAAAGGGGTCGCGTAAAACCCAATATCGCCGTTGACGTGGCGGGTCGGCCTATCAGCGCAGCGCCATCGGTAATTGTCTGATCGATGCGAGCGTGGCGTCGACACGATCCAGTACGGTCGAAAGATAGGCGGCCGAGACGTGGTCTTCGAGCCGCTCAGCCACATCGATCGCCAACAGCGTCAACATGCGCAATTCAGCGTTGCTCGTTTCGGTCGGAAGAATTCCCATGGCGGACGCCTTAATGGCAATGCAGATGCCTGATCTTAGTGCGGCTCGGCGTTTTCACACATATGGCAATGTTGCTGGGTCGAGCAAATGGGCTCGCTGAAGAGAGCGGCGGATCAGCGGCCTCGTACGGGGACGCGCATCTGGAGCATCCGACCACCCTCGCGATCGATGCCGTAGAGCATGCCGGGCTGGTCCTCGTCCCAGTCGATCGCCTGGCCGGCGGCTTCTATCGCGATCGTCGCGACATGATCCAGCACCGCGCCGCCCCGGGGCAGCGTGACCGCGTATAGCTCGGGCCTGTCGTGTCCGGTCAGGTAGAGGCGGCCATCCGGTCCCCAGCCGCCGCCGGAGATGCTCTTCGGCGCGATGCGGTCGAGGATCGAGGAGGGCAGCGACCAGCTCTCCGTGCGGCGCCAGTGGTCGTCGAAGCGCACCAGCGTCGTGTACCGATGATCGCGCCCCGGCTCGCCACCCTTGCCGTCGTAATTGGCGAACATCGCCCACCACGCGCCGTCGTGCCGGTCGACCCAGGTGAGCGAACCGATCCCCTGTCCAAGCGAGACGGTGCGGCGATGCGCGAGCGTGACGGGGTCGAAGAACTCGACGGCGCTCCACTGCGGCACGGCCGGATAGTTGGACAGTGCGCAGACCAGGTCGCGGCGGATCAC
>CAJYHD010000301.1 GCA_913773715.1 uncultured Sphingobium sp. | reverse complement strand
CTATGGCAGCCGGACACAGCGCCTGTCGCGCGTGCTGAACGATTTCGTCGATGCAATCGGCCTTTCTGATCCGGAACTGGTGTTCTACTCGTTTCGCCACACCGAGAAGCGCGCCGTGCGCGGCAAGGTTTTGAGAGAAATCGTCGATTTGCTCTTCGGCCATGCAGATGAATCCGTCAGCACGCTGTATGGGCGGGGCGCCGAAATGACGGTACTCCGCGACGCCGTAGAGAAGATTCAATACCCTTCGGTCGATTGGCAACCGGTGATCGCAACGGGCCGAACAATGACATGAGGACCAGCGCGGCGAGCCAAACTTCACGTCGCTGCATGATAGGTATCTCGCCCTGATGGACGATAATGAGCGACGGCTACCAACCAGTGTCAGTCGTTCGCAATATGGCGCAGGGATGGCGGTTCAGATAAAACCAGCCATTCTTCAAACATTCAAAGAATTTTTCCTCATGAACATATTATGACAGTCGCCGGCACCCTTGCAACCACCATGGGCAACTGCGGCGCATAGCGGCCAAATTAATACTAGCAAACGCTTCTTTGCTACTCCATGAGGCAATCGGCAGCGGAGCTTTCGGATGCGTTATTATTTTCTCGACAATAATATCTTCAATTTCGCGGTCATGGGCGCCGGCGGCGCGGTCATCGAGGAGCTCAATCGAAGCGTTGCTCAGTTCCCGGAGCTCAAACAGCCCGACACCGCTTTCTGCATGACGCCTTTTACACTGCTTGAGGCGCTCGGTACCAAACTGCCCGACATATCGGTTAAACCTTCATGGCCGAAGGGCTGCGCCACTCGCAATGTCGTAAGCGATGTCGTTGCGCGCGCCAAGCAATCCTACCTTGCCACCCCCGAACTGGCTCAAGCGGCAATCATCCAGCGTATTCAGGAACGGCGTTCGTTCGTTCCAGTCGAATGCCAAGATCTCTTCGATCTTTGTATCACAAATCCCGGTTCACGTGCCGAGACCCCTGTCGAGATCGCGAATGTCCTAGCGTGGGATTACGCGCTGAAAGCTAACTATCCCAAGGACAAGCAAGCTGAAATCCGGACCTTTTTCATGACGATCATCGTCGCCGCACGGGCTGCTCCGCTGATAAGCCGGTTTCGCATAGTGAAACGTTTGTGGGACGAGTTTTATAGGACGAAGGCTCTTCACGCTGTCGGCGCGGAAATGGGCATCGAAGGCGCCAATCGTGCCATGCGGCTCAAGACGACACGGGACTTTGTCGACTGCGACCTCTTGCATCTCGCCTGTTTTGGCTGGGGCGATCATGACGTCGTGGCCTTTACCTGCGATCCCCCAGATGCGATTTGCCAGCGCGTAAGCGTGTACAAGGGCATCATCGCTCTAGCCCGCGATTGGGCCGACCAAATTGACCCTATCGAACTTCCTCAACTGCGCGATGGCCGCATCGCATTCTGTCAGCCGGACGGTAAAATCACGAAGCTTGTCCGTATCCTGGATCTTCCGACGATCGCCTGACCTTTTGGCGGATAAAATGCATTGCGTGATCGGCTGATGCAGTCTGTTTGGGCACTCCGAAATTAGCAGTAGAAGCTATTTAGGAGAGTGAGCGGCTTTCAAGACGCTGAATAGCCGCCGCCGCGAATGCCATATTTTCGTCCTTTCCGATAGGCCCTGAAAAGGGGCACGGACGATGCATACTTTCTTTCCTATCGATATGGGTTCACGTTAAGATCAAGTTTCGGCAATCGGCGTCGAAGACGATGCCGTTCCAATGCAAGTCCAAGTTGGTCGATCCATGCCCCATGCTTCCAGTCCAGACGATGCCCTCGATTCCCGCGGCTATTTTTGGCCTTCGACCGAGGTCGTACCCGTTGGACGGATAGGGCCAGCATCAGCCGTGTCGGGGCGCCTTCGTATACGGGCGGATGGCGTCTCAGAATTGGATCTCGATGGCATTATGCCGACCGCCGACTTAAATCGGCGGATCATTGTGCCTGGCCCTGTCGAAGGATCAGTGGCTGGTGTTCTAACGGAAGGCGGGCGCAACGTCCTCCTCGAAAATGTATCGGGAAACGGCGCGCGTATCGGGGGCGGGCCCTCGCACGAGCAGCTAGTCGCAAACCGCTGTCTCGTGGCGGACACGAGATCCGTCGAGGTCTCGCGGACCAATTTCCGCTCGGTTGAGCTTCCACTGGATGGATTTGAGGATTGGCTTGGTAGGGGCCGCATTACCGCTTTAGATCGGAAGCGGTCGGTGACGGCGTCTTATTCAAAGCCATCTGTCGCACGCTGGAAGCTGGAGAAAATGAATGTCGAACTCGCCCGATATCTAGCGGGCAACGCTGGTGATTACCTGCCTTCAATAGCGTGGCGCGAGCATGCAGTGCTACGAATAAAGCCTAGAACATCGCGCATCACCGTCGATCAAGCTGTAGACTTGGCGGAGCGAACCGAAGATCTCCTTGTCCTTTTGGCCGACTGCAACCGAGCCGTCGATTTTCCGCGCCTCCGCATGAAGCCCGACGAACCGGGCGTCCGCCTGTACTTTGCCCGGAGTTCCCGATCAAAGGACGAAAGGGCAAAATGGAACAAGGCGTGGGTTTCCTTCGAAGCCTGCAAAGATCAATTTGGCGACATCCTTGAAACATGGCTTGAGAAGCATGAGATCTACGGGCCCGGCTTCCACCTCTATCTCGGGAATAGGCGCGGGCATCCCATGTACTGGGAGCATCGCTTCGCTAGCCTAATCTGGGGCCTAGAGTCCTTGCACCGTTCACTCGTGCCTACGAAGGAAAATAGAGCGCAAGCAGCTAAGGTCATTAGGATCGTGGAGCAAATTGCTAAATCGAGCGATCGGAAGTGGGCTGAACGGCATTTGCCGAAGCAGAGCGAACCAACTCTAGCCACGCGGATTTTCGACCTCATATTGATGCTGCCGCTCGGGTTTCATCAGGCCGAGCTAATCGGCTTCGCTGAGAGGTGTGCAGCACGGCGAAATGATGTGTCGCACTTTGGCGGCGTGCGCAGGCCGGGCGACTACAACGATTTCATCCAGGACATCGTCAAACTTAGTGGAGCGATCGATGTCTTCTATCATGCGTTACTGCTGCAGATCGCAGGCGTCCCGGGGGATCGCATCGCTTGGTATTTCCTCCATGGTCTCAATGCACCGTTCGTCCAAGGGAAACTGTTGGATTGCGATCTCACTGTGATGGCTAAGAAGTAGCCCCCCGCCTGCGTGTGCCAGAGCGGACGCTCGCGTAATGGATCAAGCCGCAGAGCGTCTCGTTGCGTTCAAAGCCGCTGTTGGCGGAATTAGGTTAGAACGGCAGCAGAGTCCCACATCATACCCTTATCAAACAATGTTGACATTAGCATACAATAACCCTTGAAATAGACGATGGACCCTGCTCCGCGAAAAAGGATAGCGATTTATTCCTGCGAAAGCGCGTCAGTCGGATGGAAATGATAATGCTACTGCCAGCTGTGTGGTAGCAGCATTGAGTTATCAGCACCAGGTCTGCAAATTGACTTGGCTTCCCACTTCAGCGCCATCGCGAACAAGCACCGCCAGCTTCGCGTCCGCGCGGTCGCATCCGGCCGCCAGCGACCCCGGTCGACCCCGGACTTGCACGATCTCGCCCGGCAGCACCTTGAAGTAGGACGCAGCTCCATCCTGCGGCACGATCACCGCGCGAACCTTGCCGGGGACGAGCGACAGGCGGCATCCCGTTGAGACGTAGCAGATGGTGTCGCGCGGCAGCATGACGGTGATCCCGGTCATGACGGGAACGTCGCCTTCGTCGATGGCGAATTCGAGATAGACAAGATCAACCTGTGCCTCGACGGCCGTGCGACCGAACGCGATCTGCTGGAACTGGTCGAGCGGATCGCCGGCGAGGATCATCAGGCCGGGGTTCATGATCTTGTTGACGAGCAGGAGCTTGGAAACGGCAGCGACGTGGGCGCGAACGTGGGCGGTCTGGTCGGGGTTCATGGTCTGTCTTCCTTGTTTCATCCCCACCACGGGGATCACATCGACTTGCCCATCCCCCTCATCTTCTCCCCTCCACCGCGATCGCGCCGTCGACCGGCCCGCGCGGCCGGCGGCTTGTGCGGGACCGAGCACCCCGGTCCTATGTGAAGCTGCACCGCGATCCGCCGCAGGACAGCACGGTCGAGCGCGTGCGCCCCGTCAGCGACGCGCACCGCCCGGACCCGCTCGACCGCCGTCGGACAGATGACGGCGGCGACCGCCATCACACCTCGCGTACTCGGCCCCGCCGCCGCCTGCTGCCAGTGCTGGCCAGCCAGCATGAGCAGCGGAAAGGCGATGACGAGCGCCCAACACGCCTGCCGCAGCAGGCGGGGCATCGGCACCGTCATGACCGATCCTCCCCGTCCGCAGGGCCGGAAGCCGGGCTTCTCTCGCCGTGGACCAGCAGGCGGATGGCCCGGACCAAGCCGTCGGCGCGTTCGTGTGCCGTTCGCCACGGCACCTCTTCAACACGAAGATGGCGCCCCGTCAGCCGGAACCCCGAAGCAGCGGTGCGGTCCCGCTTGTCCGGCACCGGCACGAGCCACAGGCCAGTGTCGACATCGATCCAGAGCGTCAGCATCCAGTGCCAGGTGACCCGCCCGCTGTGCCACAGGCCCAGTGCAAAGCCCGGCATCGCGTCCGCCGACGTTGTCCTCACGATCAGCGCATCGGACCGCGTCTCTAGGAGCGCGCTGTCCATCGCGGCGATGGAGGTTGCGAGATTGCCGACGGTCGTCGTGACCAGCAGATGGTTCGCCTCGCTATACAGGCAGCCGGCGAGCGGCAGGCCGAGGTCGGCCGGCATGTCGACCAGCCGCCACCCAGCCGCCTGCGCCAGTGTCCGCACGACGTGCGAGTTCATCGCCTGGCCGATCCGTGGCCAGGGTTCGTTATCGTTCATGATGTTCCCGAGGATAGTGTTGGTTCGCCGACTTTTGCAGGCGTGGTCAGACTTGCGGCCAGTCGGCCTGGAACTGGCGAAAGGCGTTGCCGACCAGGGCGTGCGCCTTGTCGGTGGCGAGTGGCGTCACCCATTCACCAAAGCCCAGCGGCGTCAGTCGCCTGGGTCCAGCAAGGAGAACATGAACATGCGGCGGGCTGGCGCTTCCGGCCCGGTGCGGAGCATGCTGAACCAGCAGTGCGGCCACCTCGAACGGATCGACGATCAACCGGCGGGTAAAATCGCGGACCAGTTCATATTGCTCGTGCAGCCGCGCTGTCGGGAAGGTGAAGGTCAGATAGGCGAGCAGCGCCTTGGCCTTGACCGGCAGTTCGGCGTCGACCGTCTCCATCAGGATCCGCGGATCGGACAACCGGTCATCGGCTCCGGGCGGCAACAGTACCTCGGCGCGTGCGGCGGTCAGCGTCCATGGCGGCGTGTCGGCTGGCGCACCAACGGTCAGTTTGGCGGCGGCAAAGGCCGCCGCGCTGTTCAGGTGCCCGCGAAAGCTGGGTCGCAGGCAGCCATACATGACACGGGTCGAATCGCGATCGGCATCGTCGCCGGTCAGCACGAGCCAGCTATGCGGGTTTGCCGGATCCGGCAGGCAGCCCGGATTGACCTC
>CAJYHD010000300.1 GCA_913773715.1 uncultured Sphingobium sp. | reverse complement strand
CTCGGCGGGCCTCATCGACGAGAGATCGGCGTCGATCGCCATCTGCTTGCCGGGAATGGCGTCGAGGGTGAAGCGCGCGCCGACTTCCGCGATACGCGTCGCGCCCTTGGTGATGACGAGGAAGTTGACCGTGATCAGGATGATGAAGACCACGATGCCGATGACGAAGTCGCCGCCCATGACGAACTGCGAAAAGCCGCCGATGACATAGCCGGCCGCGTTGTGGCCTTGGTCGCCATGGCTGAGAATGACGCGCGTCGTCGCGATGTTGAGCGACAGGCGCAGCATGGTGGCCAGGAGCAGCACGGTCGGAAAGGCCGAGAATTCCAGCGGCTTCTGAATCCAGAGCGACACCATCAGGATCAGGATCGACAGCGCGATCGAGATCACCAGCCCGACGTCGATCAGGAAGGCGGGAATGGGCACGAAGAGAACCGCCAGCATCGCGATGATGCCGACGGCAAAGCCGATGTCGCGGCGTGAATTGCCCGGCAGGCTGGGCGCGATCTTGAGCGTGTCGACCGACATACGGCGCATTCCCCGAAAAACGGCGCGCGGGCAAACGGAGCCCGGCTCGGCACAGATCCCGCGACGGTCGGGTCGCGGCATAATCCTTAACGCTTTATTTCAGGGCTCACTGGTGCCGGGCTGGCGCGATGCGGACCATATCGCAAGCAAAAACGCCCGCCGGAGCGAACCGACGGGCGTCTCGATCAAATCAAGATACGAGAAAGCTCAGAACCCGTGTTCGATGCGGGAATAGCTTTCCTGCGTGAAGGCATAGACCTGCGCGCCGGTGAAGGAAGCCGTCAGTGCGATGATGACGAAGATGGCCAGGATCTTCGGCACGAAGGTCAGCGTGACCTCCTGAATCTGCGTCAGCGCCTGGAACAGCGCGATCAGAATGCCGACCAGCATGGCGCCGGCCACGGCCGGACCGCAGGCGAGAACCACCGTCCAGATCGCGTGCTGAACGATGTCGATGGCATCGGCCTCGTTCATGGCTACTCGACCTTCACGCCGTTGCCGAGCGTCATGGTCTTGCCCGAAGAGAGCGTCGCCACCGTGCCGTCGCTGGTGACCTGCACGGACTTCACCACGCCGCTCAGCGTCTGGTCGCCATTGGTGATCGTGCGGCCGATCAGCGAGTTGGCGTTGGTGAGCGCGTTCAGCGTCGTCATCGCCTCCAGCTTCTGGTTCAGCTTGATCGACTGTTCCACGTTGGAGAACGAGGCGAGCTGGCTCATCTGCTGGGTCGGATCGGTCGGGTTCAACGGGTCCTGGTTCTTCATCTGTGTGACGAGAAGCTGCAGGAAGGCGTTGTAATCGAGGCCCGTCTTCAGCTCGCTGGCCGTAGACGAGGACGTGCCGGTCGAAGCGCCGACATTGGTGGTCTGATTCTGGGTCGAAACGCCGGAAACGGCCATGATCAGCGAGCTCCAACAGCAACCGGAGCACGCTCCGGCAAGGAAACAGAGCCCATATGGGCAGGTGCGTCTACGGTGGCCGCTGCCGCGAGAATGGCGTCTTCCAGCGGAATGATCGCCCGCAGGCGCTTCAGCGCCTCGAAGACGCGGTCGCGTTCGATCAGCTCGGCGACGTCCTGCAGCCCGGAGCGCACGGCTGCCGAGGAGAAGGCGGCCATAAGGGCGGGGAAGCTGCGCTCGAAGAGAACGCGCGTTTCGCTCGCCGTCGCGGGATCGATCAGCATGAGCTGGACCACGAAGTAGAGCTGGCGGATCGGCGTTGTCGCGTCTTCGGCCTGCATCACGTGGCTTTCCAGAAGGAAGGTCACGTCGTTCATGAATTCCAGATGGGTCTTGCGATCGACGCGCATGACCGCGCCATTGACGAAGATGCGCTCGCCCGCGCGCAGGGTGATGCGAAGTGTCGACATCCTTATTCTCCCAACCCGTCGCGGATCATGGTGGTGACCTCGATCATGGTCGAGAAGCTCTCGCGCTGGCCGAGCCGGATCGCCTCGGCTTCGCGCATGATCCAGAGCCCGATCGAGATGAGGCTGGCGCGAAGTTCGTCCGGCAGCGCATTGCCGGGCGTCGCGAGGTCTTCCACCAGCACCGACCAGAGATTGCGCGTCAGGTAGATGGCGTCGATCGCTTCGCGCGAACGCGGGCCCGCGGCCTCGGCGTGCTTCAGCGCATCGACCATGCGATCCAGCGCCTCGCGCTCGCGCTCGCGGGCCGTTGCCGAGCTGTCCTGCGTAACCTCGGCATAGGAGAATTGATACATTCCCATTCCTCAAAGCGGCGGGCATTCATGCCCTTTGGTCGGGTTCGGCGGCGAGGCCGGATCAGAGATAGTTGAGAAGGCTGAGATTCTGCAGCTTGCCGGTGACGGCGAAGGTCGCGTCGAGCTGCGTCTTCAGTTGGTTGATCAGCAATCCGGCTTCGGTCTGATCGACGCCTTCGAGGCGGTCATACGCGGCGGCCACCAAATCCTTCTGCTTCGTCAGCAGCGTATTGGCGGCATCGACGCGGTTCTGCCGAACGCCGAGGTCCGACTGAACCTTGACGATGCCGTCCTGACCCGACTTCAGCTTCACCTGCGCCGCCGTTGTCAGGGCTTGGCGGGCGCTATCGCCCATCTTGTCCACGCCCAGCGCGCCGATCATCGCATAGGCCGCGACCGTATTCTTGAAGGCCGGCGTATTGACGTTGACCGACGTGTCGATCTGCTCGGAGCGCGAGATATAGGCGGACGAGACCGCGCCGCCGGAATCGGCGATGCCGTCCCAGATACCGGGAACAGCCGCAACGGCCGGCGTCGCGCCATTGGCCGGCACAGCCGGGGTGCCGAAGAAATCGACCGAAAAGCTGCGAGCCGTCGCGGAGCCTGATTTCGTATAGCCGGCATCGCTGAAATAGGCATTCACCTGGTCTGCAGTCGCTTGGGAAACGTCCGTGATGCCGAGTGCATCAAGGAATTTCGACTGGATGCTGCCCGACAAAGTGGTCAAGGTCGCGCTGTCGCTTTTCACCGGCTGGGTGTTGGCGTGCGTGCCGCCGAACAGATATTCGCCGCCGCTGCTGACATTGACCGCGCCCAGAACCTGCTGAAGGCCCTGCTGCGCGCTTTGTATGAGAGCGGCCGTGCCCGTTCCCGTGGCCGTGCCGTTGATCAGCGCCTTGGAATAGTCGTCGGACGCGTTGCGGATCGACGTCAACGAATTGTCCATCAGCTGAAAGCGGCTGGTGATCAATTTGTTGGAGTCCAACATGCTTTGGAACGTGTCCTCCTGCGAATGGTAGGAGATCGCGTTTCCCGTGACGCGGCCGAGCGTGCGACCCACATCGGCGTGGCGTCCGGTGTTGAACTCCTTCTGCGCATCGGCGAGTTGGGTCTGCACGCGCTGGATGGTGCTGCGCGAGAAGTTGCTTAAGGTCAGGCTGGAAATCGACATGGCGCCGAGCGTCCTCAGATGGCTTGCAGAAGGGCGGCCATCATCTGGTCCACCGTGGTGATGATCTTGGACGAGGCCTGAAACGAACGCTGGAGATCGAGAAGCCGTGTCAGCTCGGTGTTCAGGTCGATGCCTGTTTCGTTCGAAAGCGTCGTCTGGGTCTTATCGAGAAGCGTCTGCTGATACTGGTTGGTTGCCAGCGTCGTCGAGCGCGTGCCCTGCAGCCAGCTCATCGACGAGCCCGCGAAATTGGCGATCGTTCCGGTGGCATCGGCACCATCCGCACTGTAGGCGCGAGCGGTTCGAATGCTGGTCACCAGATTGGTGAGACGCGTCGTATAGCCCGTTGCAGCGGTGTCGGTATTGTACTTGGCGCCGCCGCTGATCCCGCCGTCGCGCAGAAGGGTCGGGTCTCCGAGGACGCTGGCGGCGACCTTGATCCGTCCCGCCGCCCCTGCGAGCGATGAACTCGCGCTGGCGGGCGTCGTCCCTGTGGCAGCAACACCGGTGACGGTCGCGCTGGCGTCCTGAAAGAGGCCCTGCGCTCCGCCGGTTTCGGAGAAGACATCGATCAGGTTGTTGGCAATGGCGTCAAGCTGCGTCTGGAACTGCGGCGCCACCTTGTCCCGCAGTTCGATCAAGCCGGCGATCTTGCCGCTCGTGACGGGCATGAAGGAGTTGGCTCCGGTGACGACCGTTCCGTCGATACGGAAAGCGCCACCGGCCTGCCCTGGCTTGAGCGACGGGGTGGCCGTGAAATCCACGCTACGCGCCACACGATCGAACAGTGTCACACCGCTGTCGGTATAGATCACCACGTCATTGTCGCCACGCGACTGAACGTTGATGCCGACATATTCGGATAGTTTCTGGATCTGCTGATCGCGCTGATCCACCTCGTCCGTGACGTCCCGGTTGGCGACGGTGCCAGCCGTGATCCGTTGGTTCAGATCCTGGATCTGGCTGAGAATGCTGCGCATATCACTGGCGGCTTGCCCCAGTTCGTCGTCGGCATCCTGCCGGATCTGATCAACGGTATCGCTTGCGACGTTCAGCGACGTGGCGAGAGCTTGTGCGGCGGCGATCGCCGCCCGGCCGACTTCTCCATTGGCGGGCGCCTTGCTGTAGCTTACCAGCGCGTCTGCGAGGGCGGACACTTTCGCCGCTGGCGAGCCTTTCGCATCGGTATCGCCGATCACCTCGTTGAGGCGGTCGAGCCCGCCTGCCACCACGCCCGACCTCGCGACATCCGAGGTGCCGTTGAGGACATTCCGAAACAGAGCGGTATTGCCGGACTGCGAAACCGAACGGATTTCAAGCCGCCCGTCCGCGCCGGTCACGACATTGGCGTATTTGCGCGTCGCGCCGGCCACATTCGCGTTTGCGATGTTGCGCGAAACGAGAGCGGTTTGAGTCTGGCTGGCCTGAAGCGACGACGTCGCCGTGTTGATGGCAGACGAAAGGGTCATGGTGGGCGTCCGCAAAGGAGAATCGATCGTTGGCCGGCCGCCGATCCGCGGCCGCGCCCTCGCAGGGAGAAGCGCCGCCGGCGCCTCTCGAAATCATGCCCCGATGGCGTTAGCGCTTCAGGTTGACCAGAACGTCCATGATTTCCGAACCGGTCTGGAAGACCTTGGAATTGGCCGTGTAGGAGCGCTGCGATTCGATCATCGTCGTCAGTTCGCTCGCCAGATCGACCGTCGAGTTTTCCAGTGCGCCGGACTGGAGAGTCCCGAGGCCACCGCTGCCGCCGAAGCCCATCAGGATCGTGCCCGACTCCACGCCCGCGTAATACGCGTTGCCCGAAACGCCCGTCAGATTGTCCGGGGCGGCGACCATGGCGAGCGGGATCTTGTAGAGATTGCGCGAGGTGCCCGAGGTGAAGGTGGCTGTCACCGTGCCGTCTTTGCCGACGGAGACCTTATCGACGACTTCCGCCGGATTACCATCCACAGTTGCGGCAAGTGGCAGATAATCTTTCGAATATTGGGTAATGTCGCTGATGTTGAACGCGATTTTAGACCCGTTCAGTTTGTTGACAGCGTTCGCATTGCCCGAAGTCAAATCGACCGTAAGGATGCCGTCGCGCGATACTGTGTCAACGTTGGCTGTGCCGATTTTCGACAATTTTCCGCTGGTAGCATCAAACGTCAGAGTCGTTGTCATCAACGGCCCTTTGCCGGCCGTTCCACCAGCAGCATATGGAAACGGCGCTGTCGTAGATGAATTCGTTCCGGTGGTCGAGGAGGCATCTGCGTGGTTGAAGACAGCGACTTCCCATGTGTTGTCAGCTGTCTTTGTATAATAGAAGATCGGAAGAGCGTCGTGTAGGGAAAGAGTG
>CAJYHD010000299.1 GCA_913773715.1 uncultured Sphingobium sp. | reverse complement strand
TCGTGGCCGATCTGGAACCGGAATGGAGTGCGCCGGTCGGTGCCGCTTCGCTGCTGTTCCAACAGACGCTGTTCGGGTGATCCCGCGCCGATATACGGCAAGTCCGATCGCCACCCCCGCCGTCGCGACCAACGCCGTCATCATCAACCGCGAGGGCGGTGAGGCGGGATTGGCCAAGGTCTGACTATACGGTGTCCTCGCCAATATTCGGCCAACGAGCAGCATGGCAGCGCCCTGCGCCAGTTTCGACATGCATGTGAAGGTACCGACGTAACGCAACGCCCGGCTAGGTACGGCCCGCTGCGTCATCATGGCCCACAGGACCAGCCACAGACCACTGGTTCCCGCGCCGAAAAGCATGCCGATAGCCATCCCACCGATAGCGGACACCCGGATCGGATCGGTGAGGAGTAGCGCTGCCACCAGCAGGGTTGCTGCCATCCCGAGCAGAACGCGCGCCATGCCATGGCGGCCGATCCAGAGCACCCAAAGCGGCTGGCTGATCGGCGCACCGATCGCGGCCCATAGCATCAGCTCGATCCTGTGGCTGGCGAACGCCGTGAAATAGGGCTCCAACGTGCGGAATAACGTCACCATGAACATCATCGCCGCCAACGCCAGCAGGATAATCGGCAAGTCGACGGGCCTTGCGCCCTCCTGCTGCGGTGGGTTCGGAGTCGGCCTTGCAGGCCAGGACGCCCCCGCCGTCCACGCCGAAGTCCACCACATGGCCCCGGCGACGATGGCGGCCCAGAACAGATAGATCAGAGCACTCCGCCCCGCTATCAACAGCGGGGCCGCGAGGGCGACGACCGCCAGAGCGGCCAAGCTCGACACGACGTTCCGAGCCGCCAGCCACCGGCGCTGCACGGCAGTATCCAGCGTCATCAGCGGCACCAGGGCGTTTTGCGCCACGTCGACCAGCGGATAGAGGAGCCGAAACCCGCTTAGCGTCACAAGCGCCCACATCACCCGCCAATCGGCCGGGATGAGAGGCGTGATCGCGAACAGCAGAAAGCAGGCCGCCACGGCAGGCGCGGCCCGCGCCTGCAAGGTCGCTGCGGTCGCCGCATCCGCAATCCGACCGTCGAGCTTTGTCCCAAGCGCGAGGTCCGCCAATCCGTTAAGGAACAGCGTCAGCCCCAGAACCCATCCCATGGCCTGCGGCGTCAAACCACAGGCTTCTGTCAGAAAAAACGCAAAGAGAAGGCCACTGGTGTGCCATAGCTGGCTCTTGGAGAAATGGGCACAAAGATACCGCAGCATGCAGCCCATTCGCTGCGGCGATCTGATCACTGCCAGGGCTCCATCCTGACATTCGTTGCACGTTCGAGCGAAAATTTTATGACGCCAGCCCCCCATTTGCATGTCCTGGAGGACCCAGATGCGGTCATTCGCGGCCTCTTTTTGGCTAGCCACCTACTACCATTCATACATGTAGACAGCGGAGGAGGTGCCGAGCCTCAGCCCTGGCCGCGCCAAGTGTAATCGGAAGCGTCGCGACGATCATGTTCAATTTCCCCGGTAGGTCGAATAGCCGTAAGGGCTGACAACTACCGGAACGTGATAGTGACCCGACTTGTCGGTGACGCGGAACGTCAGCGTAATCTCGGGGAAGAACGGCGAGGCCGACTCGTCCGGGTAGCGCGACATGTCGAACTGGAGCCGGTAGATGCCGGTGTCGAAAGACTCAGCGTCCCCGAAATTGCGAACGCGCCCGTCGCCATCGGTTACTGCAGATCCAACCTTCTGCCAGCTCCCGTCCGCGCTGCGCTTCGAGAGCGTGACGGGCACGGCTTTGCCGCCCACGCCGCGGGCAAGATCGAGCACATGGGTCGAGATGTCGGCAGCAGCGGCAGGCGTGGCGACGGCGCCGATTAGCAATGCGAGTGCTATGGTCTTCATGAGCGGGATCCTGACTTGTCGAAGGAGGAAAGAAGGGTCTCGAACCGGGATGTCGGCGCGGCGATGATCTCCCCGCGTTGTACGAGACGACGATTGCAGGGCGGCGCGGCGACGGCTGCGGAGGCATTGTCGGCATCAACGAGAACGAACGTCGCCTCATCTCCCGGTTCCATGCCGTAGTGTTTGCGACCCAGAACGGCAGCGGCGTCCGTGGTCGCCATGTCGAGAGCGATTGCGAGGTCGGCATCGGTGAAGAAGCCGGATCGGTAGCCGATCATCATCGCGCGGCCGAGCATGTCGGCATCGCCATACGGCCACCAAGCATCACGGATGTTGTCGTTACCGGCGAACACTCGGACCCCGGCGCGGCGAAGCAGCGAGATGGGCGGGAAGGCGCGATTGCCTGGAGCGTTGGTCATGATCGCCACGCCGGCATCAGCCAGCGCATCGGCAGTACGGGCCGCGTCGTCCCGCTCCACATCGCCCAGCGCATAGGCATGGCTTACCGCAACCTTCCCCTGCATCGCTGCCGCTCTGGTGCGTGAAGCGATGCGGCGAAGCTGTTCGATCCCTTGCTGTCCGGGTTCGTGGAGATGAATGTCGATCTTGACGCCGTGGCGCTCGGCGACCCCGAACACCACGTCGAGGTGCGCATCTGCATCGCCGTCAAATGCCGATGGGTCGAGTCCGCCCACGACACTTGCACCTTCCCTGACGGCCGCGTCGAGGAGATCGGCGGTGCCGGGGGAAGCGAGGATGCCCGCCTGAGGAAATGCGACGATCTCGACGTCCACTTTCCCGCGCCACGGCTCGCATGCGGCCATCACCGCGTGGAGATGGTCGAGCTTCAGCGAGGCGTCGATATCGACGTGGCTGCGCATCGCGACGGTGCCGAGGCGATGGGCCTGTGTCAGCAAGGCATCGGCTCGTTCCTGAACGGGTAACGCTCCCGCCAGAAGCTGCTTTTCGATGGTCAGCCGCTGACCAAGGTCATCTGCGGGCCGGTGCGGACGCCAGTTGTCCCCGACGAAGCTCTTGTCGAGGTGGATATGACCTTCGATGAAGGCGGGGAGCGCCAGCAGACCGTCCAGATCGATCATCTCGGCGTCGTTGTTCAGTTCATTCGGGTCCACGAAGCAGCCATCACGGAGGGCGAGGTCCCGTGTCCTGCCATCCCTACAAAGGACGTTGCGGAACAGGCGGGTGTTAGCAGGATCGGGCACCGGGAAACCTCGTGATTACCGAGACCACGATTTGGCTATCACCGGCCGCATTTGCGAATGATATGTTTGAATGACTATCATTCAGAGTTAGAATGCAGCCGTGCTTGATCTGAAACTTCTTCGCACGTTCATCGCGGTGGCAGACACGGCGAGCTTCACGGATGCTGCCGAGCGCCTGAACTCGACTCAATCCACGGTCAGCCAGCAACTTGGGCGTCTGGAAGCGATGCTCGGTCAGTCGCTGATCGATCGTTCATCACGGCCGATATCACCATCACCGGCAGGCGAGCGCTTGTTGGGCTACGCCCGCCGGCTTCTCGTCCTTCAGGACGAAGCACAGGCCTTGCTCGCCGATCCGGCAGGGACGAGTACGATCCGGATCGGCGTTCCGGACGATATGGTTACCTCGGCCATGAGTGCGTGCTTCGCACGGTTCGCGGGGCGCCATCGCCAAATCCGACTGGACGTTACGACCGGCCTCAGCCGCGATCTGAAGAGGCGGTTTCGGGAAGGAGAGTTCGACATCGTCATCGTCAAGGAGGCGGTGACCGATGGGGACGCCCGGGCGAATTTTTCTGAGCCGCTGGCCTGGTTCGAGGCTGAGGGTAGCCAAGTTTGGCAGGATCCTATCCCGCTTGTGACGTTCCCACCAGGCGGCCTGTATCGCGACCTGATGATCGATCGGATCGAGCGCGAGCAACGTCGATGGTACATCGCCTTTACCGGCAACAGCCTTGGCAGTGTCTTGTCGGCAGTCGAGGCGGGGCTTGGAGTGTCAGTTTTGCCGGTAAGCACCACCAAGGTGCATGCCGTCCGCGCCAGCACAATTTTTCCCCCGGAAACCGCGCTTTCGTTGTCGATTTATGCGTGGGAAGTCCGCGGCCCGGCTAGTGAGCTTTTAAAGGATATGGTGGGTGTCACAGCTGCCCGATCAGATAGCGGAGGCACTGCCTGACGGGAACGCCAGCGTAGGCTTCTTTGGCATTCGCGCACGCCGTGCCGTTTCACAACCGCCCGGTCGTGACCCAACGCCGATAGC
>CAJYHD010000298.1 GCA_913773715.1 uncultured Sphingobium sp. | reverse complement strand
GATCCTCTGGGCGATCGAGCCGAGCGTTGCCTTCCGCCGCCTTGTGCTGGCGACCATGGTCATGTGGACGCTGTTCGCGGCGATGCGGCAGCTGAAGTTCGAGGAAATTTTGGGGCTGCTGCGGTGGTCGCTCGCCATTTTGCTCGTCGTCAACTTCCTCGTCGTCTATCTCGCCCCGACCTACGGCATCCATGATGGTAACGCGCTCGACGAATATTCGCTCGCGGGTGACTGGCGGGGCGTCATGCAGCACAAGAATTTCGCGGGTGCGACCTGCGCGCTGACGATGATCGCCTTTGCCTTCGATCGGGGCCGCATCCCGCGCGCGATTCAGTGGCTTATCATCGCAGGGTCCGCCTATTTCCTTTACCGCTCAAATTCAAAGACCTCATTTGGTCTTGGGCTGGGCGCGATCGCGGCGGGCTGGATGTTCGTCCGCTATAATCGCCGCTATCGACTGGCGGTCATCATCACGATTTCGGTCATCGCGATCGGTGCGACCGTGCTGGAGGGCTTGTACCAGAACCCGCTGCTCGGCAAATTTTCCGATCCCAAGGCTTTTACGGGCCGTATGTCGATTTGGATCGCGCTGTATCAGTATGTCGTCGATCATCCCTGGTTCGGGTCGGGCTACGGCTCCTTCTGGAATATCGGGCCGCGCTCGCCGATCTTCCAATATGCGACCGGCGAAGTGTCGCGCATGCCTAATGGCCATAACGGATTTCTCGACCTGACTGTCCAGCTTGGCATTCCCGGCATGTTATTGTTGGTCGCGGTCGGCGTGATCTGGCCGCTCAAGACCCTGCTCGACAGCCCGATTGTCAGCGGTACGCGCGGCGCTCTCATCGCGGCGATGTTCATCTTCTGCATCGGGCATAATGCGACCGAAAGTTCGCTGTTCGACCGCGACATGACGATCTGGGTCTTCTTCATGGTCGCGATTGCCATGTCGCAGCCGAACCTCATCAATTACAAGCGCGCCAAGTTCGACGTGCATGACCTGTTCCGCTTCACGCGCAGTTCCTTGCCACAGGTCGAGCCGGCCAGTTCTGGCTCGCGGCGGCGCAGGCGGACAAGTGGCGCCTGAAACGGCCATATAAAAAGGGGACGACAGGATGACCATCGCGCCAACGCCTGCGCGGGACCATGATCTGGCATCGGTCCAGTGCCTGCGCGGAATCGCGGCGATGATGGTCGTCTGCTTCCACTGCTTCCCGCAGCTGGAGCGGATGGGCTTCACTGGCAACCAGCATGTCAGCCTGTCGTCAGGCGTCGACATCTTCTTCGTCATCAGCGGCTTCATCATGCTGGTGTCGACGCGCAGGTCAGTGTCGCGCAGTGCAGGAGCTTTCCTGCTCAACCGCGCGATCCGCATCCTGCCCATCTACTGGCTGCTGACGAGCGTGATGGTGCTGGCAGCGTTGTTCGCCCCGCAACTGCTCGCATCGACCAAGTTCGATCTCGTCCATGTCATCAAATCCTATCTGATGATCCCGGCGATGCACCCGGTGGCAAAGCTTTACTGGCCGATCCTGATCCCCGGCTGGACGCTCAATTACGAGATGTTCTTCTACCTGATCTTCGCGCTTGGTCTGGCCTTCGTCCATGATCGGGGCCGTGCGCTGACGGTCATGGTCGGATCGGTCATCGCGGTTCTTATCCTGATCCCGCTTTTCATTGATGTGGAGGGCGTCGCGGGCTTTTACACTAGCAGCGTCATGCTGGAGTTCATCTTCGGCCTGATCGCGGCAGAATTGTTCCTGGCCGGTCGCAGTCTGTCGAGAGGCGTGGGCGCGGCGTGTATCATCCTTGGCATGTCGCTGCTGCTATTGAGCGACTATGTGTCGTTCCCCGATGTGCGCGGCCTGACCTTCGGCATACCTGCCATCCTGATTTTCACCGGCGCGGTCTTTACGCCTTGGGAGCAGATGGGACGGCCGATCGCCTTTCTCCGCGTCATCGGCGACGCATCCTATTCCATCTACCTCACACACATGGTGACGATGTCGGCGATCGGGCAGGGGTGGCGCCGCTTTCTGGGCGGCGGCATGCCTGGCAACACGCTGCTTTTCATTCTCTTTGCGATGAGCGTCTGTGCGTTCGGGGGCTATGTCTTTTACCGCATCGTCGAGCAGCCGCTAACCAACTGGTTGAAGCGCGTCATCCGCCCGCAACCGGCAAAGACGGTCGCGCTTTCTGTCTAGTTCGGCTTGGCTGGAGTGACAGGTGGGGCGGGTGCAGGCACGCTCGCGCCCGGCATAATGACACCACCAGTGACGCTCTTGCGTATTGGAGCGGGGGGCGGGGCGCCTGCCTCGGCCGTTGGCCTCGCGCGACTCATCAAATAGACGCGGCCCGCGTCTCGCGCCTTGTCCGCCGTGGAAGAGGGCTGGGCGTCCACCGCCTTGGGCAAAGCTCCCGCAACCAGTACAGGCCGTGACGCTGGCATGACCGCAACGGGCGCGCCGTCGTTTGCAAGCATGCCGTCGGCTTCACCATCAGCCCCCGCCATCGGCAGGTCGGCACGGACATTCTGCTCAGGACCGGCATAGCCTGCCACGAAGGAGCGCGGCGTGCCCCAGGTGCCGGGCCAGCGATAGAAGATGTGCCGCCCGATCGTCACTTGCTTCACTAGCGTCGGCCCCCAATAGGGCAGAACATAATCGGCATGATAATGGGTCGCGAGGCCGACGGGCGCATAGACAAGCCCCGCGAGCGCCATCCCGGCCACACGCCGCGCCCGCTCCCACAATACAGGCATCGGCGGACGGCGCATTGAGCCGTTGCACGTGAAAGAGAATTGGCAGCCTGTGCTGCGCTCCCACCCCTGATAGACGACAGCACAGATGTTATGCGGATAAGCCAGGTGGCGGGATCGGTTGATCACCACCTGAGCTACGGCCCGCTGCCCCTCCAGCGGTTCGTTCGCAGCCTCGTAATAAATCGCCGCCGTCATGCAATCGAGCGCCTGGACATAATTCGCATCGGCGAGGGCGATCTTGAATGGACGGGCGGCGGGGCCGACGTTCTGGGCCGCAGGAATGGCGGCGTTGCGTTTTTGCGCTTCTTCGGGCGTCAGGTCTTCCAGCGACCGCGCCGTGCTGCTCGTCTCTTCCACCGCTGCGGCGACACGAGAGTCGCTCGCATTTTTCGGCAGGCGTGAGAAGGTGGAGGGATTGAGCACCGGCGATGACGAGGCCCCACCGTTGATCCGAGCGGTGCGTGCGTCATCGCTCCAGCCATATCCTGAAAAGTGCAGGATCGCTGCAAAGGCGGTAACGGCTGCAATCCCGATCGCCGGAACCACGGCGATGCGTTGCCGCCACCATGGCGCTACCGGAGGTGCAAGCGCCGTCAAGCGGGACGCCCTTCGCGAAGGCGGGCAGAACGCGCCTCAAGCACAGGGATAGGTCTGCTTGAGGGCATTCACCACCACCGATGCCGCCTGGCCGGATTTCTGCTGCGGATAGACGTCGAGATAGGTGAGGAACGCGCGCCGCGTTTCGGCCTGCGACACGCGCGCGGGCAGGCAGAACTCCTTCGCCTCCAGCCAGATCTCATAGGCCCGTGCCGTGTCGGTCACAGCGGCGATATAGGCGAAACAATAGGAACTGCTTGCGGGATCGGACTGGCTGCACTTGCGCAGCAATTGGTCCGCGGTCAGATATCCCAGGTCGGCAGCGCTTTCGCCAGCGGCGGTTACGGGCTTGGCGGGTGGCGCCTTGACCGGGGCTACGGTTTTGGGCGACGGCGCGGCAGGCTTGACCTGCGCACCGGCCGAAAACGGCAGGGCGATCGCCAGCATCGTCGCAACAATCTTCGTTTGGATCATGTCGATGTCCAGATCAGGTGACGGCGTCCGTCAGGAACGGCTCATCCGATCCACGCACCCGGCCCTCGTTCAACCATCGGCCTCCCTAGCTGTTGCAATGCGGAAACTCAACTCATCGCATCTTTCGCGTCGCCTCTGGCATGGCTCCTCCGGTCCCGGAATGGATCATGATGATCTGATGAGGCAGCGCTGGCGGGCGGCGTGATCTGCCTCTATGACCGACCCGTTGGCACGCCCGACGATCAAAGGAGGGCGGGATATGCGCCGAAGCGAAGGGATGGCGAGCGTGCGGCACCGGGCCGGTCACGAAGACAGGAGCGCGCTGATCATCGTCGCGATGACCCTCTCCACGGTCGGGCTGTTCGCGCGAGGCTTCGACAATCCGCTGGGGCAGGCGTTGTCCTGCCTCATCGGCAGCATCGTTCTTGTCGCCATCGTCGCCGTTTTCCGTCCGGGCGTCGCCTTCTGGCAGCATATCCGCTTGCCCGTCGGCTGTGTCGTCGCGGCGATTCTGTGGCTCGTCGTCGTTGCCACGATGCGCGCGATCATGCCGCAAGACCGGGTTGATCTGCCCTACGCGCCCGACTTGTTTTTGGCGAAGTTTCTCAGCATCGTCGGCGGCCTATGGTTTCTACTGGCGGGTCGACTGATCGGTCGAGAAGCGTCGGAGCGGCATTTGGCCATCTCTTGTATCGCGATTGCGATCACGATCTTCGCGGCATGCGGCATCGGGCTGATGCAATTTCCGATGGACGATGTGTTTCCTAACCTCGTCGTGGTCGAGAAGGGCCGGTTTCTTGGGCTGACCGGCAACGCCAACGTGACCGCTTCCATGTGCGGAGCAGGTGCGTTGCTGTGCGCGGGCATCGGCCTGCCCGAATGGATCGCCAAGGGGCGCGCCTTCGTCGCCGATCAAAGCTGGCCGATCAGCACCCGCAGCCTGCTGGCGATGGCCGGTTTCATCATCAACGGCGCCGTGCTGCTCCTGACGGCATCACGTGTTGCTTTTCTGGCGACCGGCTTGTCGCTGCTGCTGCTATGCTTGCATCACGGGTTTGCCGCGCGCCTGCAACCCAGGCTGGTGCTGAAAATCCTGTTCGTCGCGGTCGCTTTGGCTGCCGGTGCCTTGTTCCTGTCATCGACCATAGTGATGGAGCGCGCCGCTGCGCTGCATCCCGACGCCCATGTCCGCTGGCTCTTCTATCAGCGCTTCCTTGGCATTGCCGGAACGGCCCCCTGGACCGGGCTTGGGCCGGGCGCGTTCCCGGAAGCGAACATCTATTTCCTTCAGAATGCCAACATGACGCTTCGGCAGAGCTGGATCATCAACTCTCCGCACAGCGTCCTTCTGCAACTTTGGTTCGTTGGCGGTCTGCCCTATCTGCTGGTCATGATGAGCGCGGCGGGCTTAATCCTACGCGATATCTGGCGTCGGATCGACCTGCGCGAATGTGGAAGCAGGCATGTCAGCCACCTGCTGGCCACCAGCGTCATCTTTGCAGTAGGGATGATCGACATTCCACTCGACGTGACCGCGAGCGCCGACATCGCCCTTCTGCTCGTCGGTCTCGCATGGGCGCGACCGGGCGGTGAGGGCGGCGTTCCGTTATTGCGTGGCGTCACGTAACTCGCGAAACACGCGGATATAGCCATCACTCGCACGCGCAGCTTGCAACAGCGCGACAGGGTTTTGTCCCGAACTGGTGAGATAAAGCCACACCGTCTCCTTCGCCACGCGGTCCTGCGCGAAGGGCGGGAGGCTGCTCCACTGCGCCAGAGCGCGCTGCACGCGCCAGCGACCTGTCGTGTGGAGATAGGGCGCATCGAGATAGCTGCGGATCAGCGCATCCTGCTCCGTCGCTGTGAAGTCCGGCGACGAGAGGCTGTAGAGAAACGCCTTCACCACCCACATTTCACCCCAGTGCGGGCGGATTGGC
>CAJYHD010000297.1 GCA_913773715.1 uncultured Sphingobium sp. | reverse complement strand
GCCGGTGATCATCAGGTCGCCGGGATAGAGCGTGATATATTCGCTGACATAGGAAATGAGCTGCGCGACGTTGAAGATCATCGTCTTCGTGTTGCCGGTCTGCATGCGCTCGCCATTGATGTCGAGGTGCATGGCGAGGTTTTGCGGATCGCCCACTTCGTCCGGCGTCACCAGCCAGGGGCCGACCGGGCAGAAGGTGTCGTGGCCCTTGCCCTTGCTCCACTGCGTGCCGCGCTGCTTCTGGTTGAAGCGTTCCGATACGTCGTTGACCAGGACATAGCCCGCGACCTTCGACAACGCCTCTTCCTCGCTGACGAAGCGGCAGGTTTCGCCGATCACGACGCCCAGTTCGACTTCCCAGTCGCCATGGGTCGAATTCTTCGGCAGCACGACTTCGTCGTTCGGGCCGTTGAGCGACGACAGCGCCTTCATGAACATCATCGGCTCGGTCGGGATCGGGAGGTTGGATTCGATCGCATGATCCTCATAGTTGAGGCCGATGGCGACGATCTTGCCAATCCCCTTGACCGGCACGCCGTAGCGCGGCGCACCCTCGACCACCGGCAGGGAGGCGATGTCCGCTTGCCTGGCGGTGGCGATCGTCTCGATCGTCAGTTCGGGAACGACCGCGGACAGGTCGCGAATCTGGCCTTCGCTGTCGACGATGCCGGGCTTTTCCTGGCCACGCTGGCCGAAACGGCAGAACTTCATGGAATGTCTCTCTCTTGTGAAATCAGTGGGTGTAGGGGCGGTGCATCGCGATTTCGCGGTTGAGTTCAACCCCGAAGCCCGGCGCATCCAGAGCGCTTGCCTTCAGGCGGCCATTTTGCGGCACCGGCTCGCCGATCAACTGCGGGTGGAACATCGGCACTACCTCGGTCGGTCCCGGATGCATCATCAGATATTCGGCGAAGGGCGAATTGTGCCGCGTGATGACGAAGTGGTAGGAATAGACCGACGAACCATGCGGTACGACCATCTTGCCATGGGCATCGGCCAGCGCGCTGATCTTGAGCAATTCGGTCACGCCGCCGCACCAGCCGACATCGGGCTGGATGATGTCGCAACAGTCCATTTCCATCAGCATGCGGAAGCCCCACCGGGTCGCCTCATGCTCGCCGGTCGTCACCAGCATGCCCTTGGGCACGTTGCGCTTGAGCTGTTGATAGCCCCAATAATCGTCCGGGCTGATCGCTTCCTCGATCCACTTGAGGCCCAGTTCGTGCGCCGCGATGGCAAGGCGCGTCGCATAATCGACGTCCAGCGCCATCCAGCAATCCCACATCAGCCAGAAATCTTCACCGACCTTCGCGCGCATGTCGGCCAGTTCGGCGATGTTCTTCTTCAAGCCCTCGATCCCCTCGGCGGGACCATGATGCAACGGCATCTTGCCGCCGATGAAGCCGAACTCCTTCGCCTTGTCGGGCCGCGCGCCGGTGGCGTAGAATTGCAGCTCGTCGCGCACCGCGCCGCCCAGCAGATGATAGACCGGCTCCTGCCGCAGCTTGCCGATCAAGTCCCAGAGCGCCAGATCGACACCGGAAATCGCGTTGATGACCAGCCCCTTGCGACCATAATATTGGGTCGAGAAATACATCTGATCCCAGATTTTCTCGTAATCGGTGGGCGAACGCCCTTCGAGGAAGCGGGCCAAATGCTTTTCGACGATGTAGCAGGCCGGCTCGCCGCCGGTGGTCACCGCAAAGCCGATGGTGCCGTCCTCCGCCTCGATCTCCACCACCAGCGTGCCCAGCACGTTGATGCCGAAGCTCTGGCGCGACTGGCGATATTCGGGATAGCGCGACATCGGCGTCGCGATGTGATTGTCGATCCAGTGCCCCTCGCCCTGGTCGTGATAGTCGGCACCGCCGCCGCGCACCGTAAAGGCGCGGACATGTTTGATCTTCGGCAAGCTCACGATCGGCACGCAGTCACTCCCTCAAACTTCGACCTGCATGAGAGCGCGGTGACAGTGCGATCTGCATCGGTCATCGTGCCGATCCGAACCTTCACGCTTGCGTTTCTCATTTTGTGGGATAGAGTGTTATTAGATGAGACAGAAAACGTCAAACCCGGAATTGGCAACCTCGGAAATTTCGGGGCGAGAGGACAAGACGAAAGGCGCTTCGGGATCGCAGACGCTCCAGCGCGGCCTCGACCTGCTCGATCAGGTGATCGACGGGCCGGTGAAGCTCGCCGAACTGTCCGAACGCATGGGCCTCACCCGATCGACCACGCATCGCCTTGCCAACGCGATGGTGGAGCGCGGCTTTCTGACCTTCCTGCCGCGGGAAGGCTATCAGCTTGGCCCCAAGCTGCTGCAACTGGGCTTTCTGGCGCAGGCGCAGGCCGACGTGGTGCAGATCGCCCGCCCGCATATCGAGGCGCTGGCCGCCGCCAGCGGGGATGTCGTGCATCTCGGGCGGCTCGACGGCGATCATGCGCTGTATCTCGACAAGATACCCGGGCGTCGCCGGGTGGAGGTATCGAGCCGGATCGGCGATCGCCACGCCCTCACCGCCACCGGCCTTGGCAAGGCGCTGCTGCTCGATGATCCCGAACCTGCCTGGCGCCGCCTGTTCGACGCGGATCAGGCTGCGGGTACCCATCCGATCGATTATGACGTCTGGCTGGAGCGGATGCGCGGCTATGTCGTGCAGGGCCGTGCCTTTGACCTCGAAGAAAATGAGGACCAGATACGCTGCGTCTCCGCGCCGGTGCGCGATGCATCGGGTGCGATCGTCGCCGCGATCAGCCTGTCGAGCGCCGCGCAATATATGGACGACGATCGTATGGCCGCGCTCAGCGACGATGTGCGCACCACCGCCCGCCGGATCAGCGCAGACCTTGGCTGGACGCAGGATGCCAAACCACCCCGCCGCCCGGTGCGGCGTTAATCCCTCCTCTCAAGGAACCGATTCCATGAAGCTGCTTGAAGGCAAGACCGTCCTCGTCACCGGCGCATCGACCGGCATCGGCCGCGCCGCCGCCATCGGCGCTGCCCAGCATGGCGCGGACGTCGTCATCAATTACGCGCATAGCGACGGCCCCGCGCAAAGCTGCGTCGAAGCGATCGAGGCGATCGGCCAGCGCGCCATCGCGGTTAAGGGCGACGTCGCCGACCCGCAGACGGCGCAGGATTTCGTCGCCAAGGCCGTGGATGCCTTCGGCAAGGTCGACGTCATGGTCAGCAATGCGGGCATCTGCCCCTTCCATGGCTTCCTCGACATGCCGGTCGACGTGGTGGAGCGCACCTTCAAGGTGAACCTGCACGGCGCATACTTCATGGTGCAGGCTGCCGCGCAGCAGATGGTGAAACAGGGGCATGGCGGCTCGATCGTCGCCGTTTCCTCCATCTCCGCGCTTGTGGGCGGCGAATATCAGACGCACTATACCCCGACCAAGGCGGGCGTGCATTCGCTGATGCAATCGACCGCGATCGCGCTCGGCAAGCATGGCATCCGCTGCAACAGCGTCCTTCCCGGCACCATCCTGACCGAGATCAACAAGGACGATCTGGCCGACGTCGAAAAGCGCCAATATATGGAAGCGCGCACCCCGCTCGGGCGCCTCGGCCAGCCGGAGGATTTGGCGGGACCGATCGTGTTCCTGGCGTCGGACATGGCAGCCTATGTCACCGGCGCGGCACTGCTGGTCGATGGCGGCATGTATGTGAACTTGCAGTAGGGCATTAACGCGCGGCGTGAATGGAGGAAGGCTTGAAGATCGTTCGAACCATCGCCGTCGCCCTTGGCCTGACGCTAGGCTCCACCCCCGCCCTCGCCACGCGCCCCGGCGACACGATCCTGCTCGCGGGCGACTCAACCCTGTCGGATTACAAAGCGGATCGCTACCCACAGACCGGTTGGGGAACGATGCTGCGCTGTGCGATCGGCCCAGACATGCGCGTGTTGAACCACGCGATGGGTGGACGATCGACGCGCACGTTCCTCTCCGAAGGTCGCTGGGATCGCCTGCGCGCCGATATTCAGCCGGGCGACACGGTGCTGATCCAGTTTGGCCATAACGACGCCTATCGCCTGAAACCCGAACGCTGGGCGCCCGCGCAGACCGATTATCGCAACAATCTACTGCGCTTCATCTGGGACGTACGAACGGCTGGCGGCGTGCCGGTCTTGGTGACGCCGGTCGCGCGGCGCAACTTCGGTGCCGACGGGCATGTTCAGGCCGATTTCGCCCCATGGTCCGCCGTCATGCGCGACGTCGCGACGGCGACCCAAACGCCGCTGATCGATCTGGAGGCAAAGTCGCGCGCGTTGCTGGACCGGGTCGGCCCGGTGCGATCGAAAGGCTGGTACCTCCACTATACGCCCGCAGATCATATCGCCGCGTTCCCCAAGGGCATCGACGATGACACGCATTTCAGCGAACTCGGCGCGCGGCATATGGCCCAGCTTGTCGCCGAAGGACTCAAGGCGCTAGACCTTCCCGTCTCTACGCGCATCCTGCCGAACAATCCTGCGCTCACCCGCACCACGCCTCTTGGAAGGACCGACTGCCAATGATCAACCGCCGCACGCTCATCGCTGGTACCGTCGCGGCCTCCGCCTTCGCGCCATCGGCCTTTGCGCAGGGCAGCATGGTGGCCCCGCCAGCCAAGGGCCACTTCCCCCTGCCCCAGGGGTTCGAACGCTTCCCGATCTGGCCGGGCAAGGCACCAGGCGGCGAGAAGGTGACGGTCGAGGAAGTCGAGACGCTGCGCCGCCCCGACAGCGGTCCCGACGATGGCGTCTTCGCCCATGTCGTCACCCCAACGCTGACGCTGCTGCGCCCGGAGGCAATCGGCGTGAAGCCCAATGGCGCAGCGATCCTGCTGATCCCCGGCGGCGGCTACAGCCGCGTCGCGATCGGCCATGAAGGCTATAATATCGCTCGGCGTTTGGCGCAGGCGGGCTTCGCCTGCTACTCGCTGCTATATCGCCTGCCCGCCGATGGCTGGACCGCGGGAGCCGAAGCGCCATTGCAAGATGCGCAGCGCGCCCTGCGCCTCGTCCGCGCGCTCGCCCCCAAGAACGGCTATGATGCCAACCGCGTCGGCGTCATCGGCTTTTCCGCAGGCGGCCACCTCGCCGCCTGGCTCACCAGCCGCACGCCTGCCACCACCTATCCGCC
>CAJYHD010000296.1 GCA_913773715.1 uncultured Sphingobium sp. | reverse complement strand
GCGCAGCATGACCGATGCGCAGCGCGCCGCCGTCATGATGCGGGTGCGGGATTTCCAGCCGGAGCGGTCGAACTGACCGCCACCTTGGGCTGCTTGGCGGCCTCGGCATCATATTGCGCCTTCAATTCCAGCGCAGACGCCCGCTCGCCGGAATCGTGAGGCGAATAGGCGATCGGGTTGAGGATGGTCGAGGCTTCCTCGAAATGCTTTCGATCGGCCATCGCGTGCGCGAAGGCGAAGCGATAGTCGCTACTTTGCGGCAACAGGCTGAACGCCTTGTACATGCCGTCATAGCCGATGTCGGGCATCTTGCCGCCCTTCAGCATGTGATAGCGATAGAAGAGTGCCAGCGGCACCGGGTCTTCGGTATCGGCCCGGTTGGCGCGCACGATCGACGACAGCGCCGTCTTCCAGTCCTCCGCCTTGTCACTGTCATGCGCGCGATCGAGCATCACGCGCCCCTTGATCGCATAGGCACGGGAGGATTTGGGATCGATCGCGATCGCACGCTCGGCAGAGGCGAGCGCGGCGTCCTTTTCTTCCGCCGCCCATTCCGCTTCGGCCTGAACGGCGAGGGCATAGGCGCTGCCGGGATTCTTCGCGGCGATCGCCCGCACGGATGTCAGGATGAGGGCACGCTGTTCCTCGGTCGGATGGCAATCCAGCCCCAGTTCCTGCTCGACGAGGTCGCCCTGCACCGGGTCCAGCGGCGTGATGACGACCTCGGTCGGCTTCATCTCCTTCGGCTGGAACACCGCGATGTAGAATTTCTGGTGCATGTAGATCCGCAGATCCTTTTGCAGCGCCGCCATGCCGCCGTCGAAATAGGTTTCCGGCTTGATGTCGGGTTTGCCCGCCGTCAGGTCCTGAAGATAGCGGACGATCTCCTGCTTTCGTAGTCCCTTGGTGAACTGCATATAGTGGGTGAGCAGCCAGGCGGTGCCGTAATAGCGATCCCCGTCGCGCAGGCTGAGGCCATCGGTGTTGCGCGCGAAGAGCTTTTCGACCGGATAGGGGTCTTGCGTCACCAGTGTCGGCACCCGCGCCATCGGAATATTGCCATAGCGGATGGAGCCATCCTGGGGGAATTTCACAACGGAAAAGAACTCGGCAAACCCCTCGACATACCAGGCGGGATAGGCGGCCGGGAAATGGTGCAGCATGAAATGATGGGTATATTCGTGGAAGAGGATTTCCTCCGCGCCCATGTCGAAATCATTGACCTTGCTACCTTTGGGCAGCACCGCAAAGGCGTTGCGATCCGACGTCGTGTAAAAGCCGCCTGCCATCTTGTTGCGTATCAGCTCGTGGATCTTGTCTTCGCTGGACACGAGATAGACTTTGACCGGGCTGCCGACATCCGGGTCGGTGATGCCGGTGACCTTGCGCAGAAGCAGGTCGAACTTTTCCAGCCGCTCCGAAAAACGGCGCAGTTTGTCGTCGCTGACTTCGCCGTAAATGGTGAAATGCTGCGTCTTCGCCTGCGACCAAGCTGCGTGCGCGCTGCCCTGCCAGCATAGCCCAAGCACAAGGGCCGCAGCCCACTTCCCCAACCTCGCCACTCACAGCCCCCCCGATTTCAGGCCAGATTGCCGCAGGTTGGCGCGTCTGGAAAGAGGATTTTTACAGCCGTTCCCGATCGAGCAAGGCCTGTTTGCGCGCTTTGCCCCAGGCATAGCCACCCGGCTCCCCGTTGCCGCGCGCGACCCGGTGGCAGGGAATGAGGATGGCGAGATTGTTGCCGCCGCATGCCGTCCCCGCCGCCCGCACCGCACCGGGACGGCCGATGGCAGCGGCAAGTTCGCCATAGCTTCGCGTTTCGCCAGGCGGGATGGCGCGCAGGGCAGCCCATATCGCCTGCTGGAACGCGGTGCCGTCTATGTCCATCGGCAGGTCGATCGACGTTCCGGGATGCTCGACCAGATCGGCGACCGCTCGGCCGAGCGAATCGAGCGCGGCGTCGGCCTCTTGCAGCTGCGCGTGGGGGAAGCGGGCGCGCAGGTCCGCCTCGCCTTCATCGAAGCTGATGCGGCACAGCCCCTTGTCCGTCGCCGCGATCAATAGCGCTCCAAGGCTGGTCCCGATCGTCCGCCAGCGGATCGTAACTCCCTGCCCGCCCTTCCGCCATGCGCTAGGCGTCATGCCAAGGTGGCTAGCGGCGTCCACATAGGCGCGGCTGGGCGCGGCATAGCCTGCTTCGTAGATCGCGCCGGTGATGCTCCCCTTGCTATCCAGCGCGGCCTTTAACCGATCGGCTCGGCGCGCGCGGATGTAGGCGGCTGGCGTCAATCCCGTCGCGCGCTTGAACAGGCGGTGGAAATGATGCGGCGCATAGCCGACTTGGCTTGCGAGGTCGGTAAGCGACACCGTATCTTCCGCCGAATCGAGCAAGGCGATCGCCCGCTTGACGGCCAGTTGATCACGCGCCACCTCATCCGGCTTGCACCGCAGGCACGGGCGGAATCCGGCCGCCCGTGCCGCCGCGCCATCGGGCAGGAAGCGCATATTCTCCCGCCGGGGATGCCGCGCCGCGCAACTGGGCTTGCAATAGATGCCGGTGCTGGTGACGCAGCCGACGAAGCGTCCGTCCCACGCCCGGTCGCGCCGGATGAAGGCGTCCCAGCACGCATCGGCCTCTGGCATGTCGGGGGTGGCGGGGATGTGGGTCATCTGGTTCATGATTATGGTCTAGCTTGCGGCGCTTGGCCATGCTTCCCGCCGCTTGCGTTCAAAGCAGCGCATACGCATTTCGCGATTGCACTCTGGCATCCTTTTCCTATTGATGCGCGTCCTATGGTCGCCCTGCTCCGCCGCCTCGCCCTAATTGTCGCGCTTGCCGCGCCGCTGCTTGCCCCCATGACGGCGCGCGCCGAAAGCCAGGACATCGCCGCCGCAGCGCGCAGCGTGGTGCGCGTGGCACTAGTCGCGACGGACGGGTCGGACGCCTATTTCGTCGGCCATGGCAGCGGCATCGTCGTCGCGCCGGACAAGGTGCTGACCAACGCTCATGTCGTCGAACTGGCGCGCGAGGAGCGCAACCTCGTCATCGGCGTGATCCCGTCCGAAGGCACCAAGACCTATGGCGGCAAGATCATCGCCTATTCGCCCGGCAACGACCTCGCCCTCATCCAGCTGGAGGACGGCAAGCTGCCTGTCGCGACCTTTTACGCGGGCGCAGTGTCCGATGGACAGAAGGTGACGGCGATCGGCTATCCCGGCACGGTCGATCGGGCGCAGGGCCTTGGCCTCAAGCAACTCATTCAGCCGCTCGCGACGGTGAAGACCAACGGCACGATATCGTCGGGTCGGGCGAGCCAGAGCTTCGACACGATCCTGCATACCGCGCCGCTCGCCGCCGGAAACAGCGGCGGCCCGCTGGTCGATGATTGCGGACGCGTGCTGGGCGTCAACAGCTTCGGATCGGTCTCGGACGGCAACGACGCGGAATTCGGCTTCGCCGTGTCGTGGCGCGAGGTCGCGTCCTTCCTGCGGCAAGCGGGCGTCGCCTCGTTGCACACCGTCGTCCCCTGCAAGTCGATGGCGGAAGCGGACGCTGCCGAAGCTGCCATCACCCA
>CAJYHD010000295.1 GCA_913773715.1 uncultured Sphingobium sp. | reverse complement strand
CAGCGAAGTCGTCTTCGTGCGCGGCGCGACCGAGGGGATCAACCTCGTCGCGCAGAGCTGGGCGGGCACGCAACTGAAGGCGGGCGACCGCATCCTGCTCTCCACGCTGGAGCATCACAGCAACATCGTGCCCTGGCAAATCGTTGCCGAGCGTGTCGGCGCGGCGATCGACGTCGTGCCGTTGACGCAAGATGGCCGGATCGACCTCGACGCCATGGCCGCGATGATCACGCCGCAACACAAGCTGGTCGCGCTTGCCCATGTGTCGAACGTGCTGGGCAGCGTGCTCGACTGCCGCCGCGCCGCCGACATCGCGCATGGCGTCGGCGCGAAGATCCTGATCGATGGGTGTCAGGCCGTGCCGCGCCTCGCCGTCGATGTGACCGCGCTCGATTGCGACTTCTACGTCTTCTCCGCGCACAAGCTCTACGGCCCGACCGGCATCGGCGCGCTCTGGGGTCGCAGGGACTTGCTCGACGCCATGCCGCCCTATCAGGGGGGCGGGTCGATGATCGACAAGGTGACGTTCGAAAAGACCACTTATGCGCCCGCACCGACACGGTTCGAGGCAGGCACACCGCATATCGCGGGTGTCGTGGGCCTCGCCGCCGCGATCGATTATGTGCAGGCGATCGGCCTCGATGCGATCCACGCGCATGAATGTGCCTTGGTCGGCCGCGCCCGTGCCGCGCTGGAAGGGTTGAACAGCGTTCGCGTCTTCGGGCCGGAAGACAGCGCGGGCATCCTCTCTTTCGAGGTGGAGGGGGTGCATCCGCACGATGTCGGCACCATATTGGACGAAACCGGCGTCGCCATCCGGGCGGGCCATCATTGCGCGCAGCCGCTGATGCGCCATCTGGGTGTCGAGGCGACGGCACGGGCGAGCTTCGGCATCTACAGCGACGACAGCGATGTTGATGCGCTGGTGCACGGAATACAACGAGTGAGGAAGATCTTCGGATGAGCGAAGAACAGAAATTTGCGGTGGAAGAAGTCGAGGCAGTGGCGACCCCGCCCAAGGCGCGCGTCGAGGATGTGGCGGAAACCGCCCCGCGCCAGCGCGACTATCTCGACGGTTTCCTCGCACAGAAGCCGACCGAAGCACCTGCGGGCGAGCCGGGCGGCAGTCTCTATGATGGGATCATCGATGCACTGAAGGAAATCTACGACCCGGAGATTCCAGTCAACATCTACGATCTTGGCCTCATCTACGGGGTCGATGTGACGGAAGATGGCCATGCCGTCGTCACCATGACGTTGACGACGCCCCATTGCCCGGTCGCCGAATCGATGCCCGGCGAAGTCGAGCTACGCGTCGGCGCAGCAGCGTATCGCCGACCTGATGGGGCAGGCTCCTGAGGGTGCGATCGGCGTTAAGCTTTCGACCCCCCGTCGCGGCTGTTCGGGCCTTGCCTATTCGGTCGATTATGTGACCGACGAAGCGAAGTTCGACGAGAAGATCGAAACGCCCGGCGGTGTCCTGTATATCGACGGCGCATCAGTCCTCTATCTCGTCGGATCGACGATGGACTGGGTTGAGGATGATTTCACCGCCGGTTTCGTCTTCAACAATCCCAATGCCAAGGGCAGCTGCGGCTGTGGCGAGAGCTTCACGGTCTGAAAGCTTGCTAGGGGGCGGCAATGACACCCCACATCTTGATCCTGGGGCTTGGTTACACAGCCTCGCGTCTTGCCGATCGTCTGCGACTGGCGGGCTGGCAAGTCACCGGCGTCCGTCGATCCGCTGCGCCAGATATACTCGCGTTCGATGACGCGCCAGCCGTCCGCGCCGCCATCGTCAGCGCCACACATATTCTCTCCTCCGTCCCACCCGATGGCGACATCGACCCGGTTCTCGCCCGCTTTGGCGAAGTGCTTGCTTGCGCACCTGCGCTATGGGTCGGTTATCTGTCCTCCACCGGCGTCTATGGCGACACCGGCGGCGCGTGGGTCGATGAAAGCGCGGCCGTCGGCCAGGGCCGCCGCTCCGCCCGTGCCGCCGCCGATGCCGCATGGGGCGCGCTTCGCCCGGATGTCGTCCGCTTCCGGCTTCCCGGCATCTACGGCACCGGCCGCTCGGCGATCGAGCGCGTCACGGAAGGCAAGGCGCACCGCATCGATCTACCCGATCAGGTCTTCAGCCGCATCCATGTCGACGACATCGTCTCCGGCATCATGGCGTCGTTCAAAGGACCGCCCGGCATTTACAATCTCGCCGACGACTTGCCCTGTTCGCAGAACCGCGTGATCGAGGCGGCCTGCGATCTTGCTGGCCTGCCCTACCCGCCGCTCAAGACGCTGGAGGAGGCCGATCTGTTCCCCATGGCGCGCGGCTTCTATGCGGAGAACCGTCGGATCGCCACCGGTCGCGCCAGGCGGCTACTCGGCTGGTCGCCCCGCTATCGCACCTACCGCGAGGGCCTTGCCGCGTGCCGCGAAGAAAGCCGCTTCGGCTGGTCGCAACCGGCATCGTCGCTTACACTTCCTTAACCACGTCGATCCCATAGCTTGTGCACAGCGAAATCAGGGACACAAGCACTGGTCATGGGCCGCGACAGCATCGACACCGCCTTCCTCGCGCTCAGCCGCCGCATGGCCGCGCATCCAGTCGCGCCATCGACACCGCGGCACGCGCCGGAATCGCTCATCAGCCTGATCGACAAGGTGAACGCTGCCAAGCGCGCCTACGAGCCGCGCGCCCGCTAATCCGTCCTCAGGGATTGCCCTGAGACTGCATCATCCGCCGCTCTGCGAACCACTGTGCCAGAGCCTGCGCCGCGCATCCGCTAAAGCCGTAGCTGCCGTTGGGCGAACAGCTGTTGGGCAAGACTTGCCGCTGCGTTTGTTCCATCGTCGCGACCTGGCTACCCCAGCCGGGACCACCCGCGACTTCCGGCTTTTCGCGCAGCTTCTTGGGAATGCGATAGCGCTCCGACTCTGGCCGCCGCGCGCACACGACGATCTCGTTTCCCTCGCTTTTGGGGCAGGGATCGTCGCCATAGACGGTGAGATTCATGATCCGCTCGGGCGGCGGAGCGGGCTGCGCGAGGGCGGCGGGTACAACGGAAGTCGCACCGATTAGGGTCAGCAAGGGGAGAACAGCATTATGCCGCATGGCAGATGATCCTTCAAACCCCCGTTTTCTTGCTCCCTCAGACGCTGCCGACCAGCGCCAGCCGTGCCCGCGCTATCATTGCGGTGCGGGCGTCGCGCTCTGATTCTTCTCCAGATCGGCCTGCGCCTTTTCCTCGGCCTTTACCCGTGCCTCGATCTTCTCGCTGTCGGCGTCGATGGTCGACAGGCGGCGATCCCGCTCGGCCGCGACCAAATCCTTCCAGCTGGCGTCGTTCGCCGCCCGCCGCTCCGCCTTGGCGAGCCGCGCCAGCTTGGTGAAGCAGCCCGTCGCGCCGCCGCCGCCATCAGGCGAGCAGCTTTCCGTGCCCGACCGACCGACATATTCCATCGACCGCATCCGTTCACCCCATGCCTGGTTGCTCGGCTTGTTGGGATCGCCGCGCAGTGGTTCAGGGATGCGATAGCGTTCCTCCTCGCCCTTGCGCGCGCACACGACGATGTCGCTGCCCTGGCTTTGCGGGCAGGGGTCGTTGCCATAGACGATGACGAGATTGACCTTCTCATTGTCACCGCCAACCGGCCCACTATTCTCCGGTGCCTGAGCCAGCGCGGGCGAGACAGCCGCCGCCGTCATCAGCGCCGCGATCGTGAACAGCTTTCTCATCGACATCTTCCTTCCTCAGATGCGCTTGGTGAGCGCAATGGCGGCACGGCAACCGAGGCGGATCACGCCCGACAGCAGGGGGTAGGCAGGGGCCTGCTCCGCGCCATGCGCGATGGCGGCGTCGCGATGCTCGACCTCCTCCGCTTGAAAATCCGTAATGGCGGTGGAGAGTTCCGGGTCTTCCGATCCAAGCTCCCGCAATTGATCGGCATAATGTTTGTCGATCTCGGTCTCGACCGCCGCCGTGCAGGCCATCGCCGCCTTGGGACCCATCGCCGCCGTCACTGCGCCCAGCGCAAAGCCCGCCACGTTCCAGAACGGGGCGAGCAGGGTCGGCCGTCCGCCGCGCCGCGCGATCATCGCATCGAACGCCTCGCGGTGCCGCTCCTCCTGCGCCGCCATGCCTGCGATGATGCGGCCATAGGGGTGGCGGTCGCCCATCACGGCGAGCTGCCCGGCATAGATGCGCGTCGCGCCGAACTCGCCCGCCTGATCGACGCGCAGCATCGCCGCGCGATCCTTGTCGCTCACCCGGCGTCCGGGGCGGGGGAAATCCTTGGGTGCGCTCATGCCTTCCTCGCTTTCAATAGCAAGGCCAAGATGGCGAGCGCCGCTGCACCCGACAAGATGCCGTTATAGCCCGCGAGCGAAATGCCGAAGAGGCTCCACGGGGCGACGTCGCAGCGGGTGAGCGGCGTCGCCATGATCTGGTTGAGGATGTCGGCGGTGTTGCCGCTCGTCGGCGTGGTGGAGCAGGCGGTCAGCCCCTGCCACCAGCCATATTCGACGCCTGCATGGAACAGTCCGATGCCGCCGCTGATGCCGATCGCCAGACCGGCAAGCCCGGCGAAGAGGCCACTGACGCAGGGACGGCCCTTCGTCGCGTAGGCAATCAGCGCGAGCGGGATCGCCGCCATGTGCGGATAACGCTGCCACCAGCACATCTCGCACGGATGCAACCCGCCCCAGATTTGCGAGGCATAGGCCCCACCGAGCAGCAGCAGCGGGGTCAACAACGCGATCGCGCGGGCGAGGGGAATGTCCTTCATACCCCTCGCTTAAAGCCTCATTCCGCTTTCGTCATGCTGAACTTGGTCGCGACGCCCGCGATTATTTGCCGCCCGCCTTGCTCGCCGTGGGCTGCGCCTGCGCGATCGCCGCGCCGGGCGTTCCGGCAAGGCGCGATATAGTCTTCAGCGCATAGTCGAGCTGGAAATCCTCCACGCCCTTCTTCTTGAGCTCCTCGGCCGACAGGGTGAAGCGCGGATCGTCCTTCGTATCCTCTTCCAGCGCCTTGTCGTCGGTCTTGATCTCGTTGATCAGGTGACGGCGCAGGTCGCTCTCGCGGAACTTGGGCCGGTTCTTGTAATCGGGGTCGGACAGCTGCGGCACGCGGATGTCGGGCTGTATGCCGCCTTCCTGCACGCTGCGGCCCGACGGCGTGAAGTAGCGCGCCGTCGTCAGCTTGAGCGCCGTGGTGTTCGACAGCGGCAGCATCGTCTGGACGCTGCCCTTGCCGAAGCTGCGTTCGCCCATCACGATAGCGCGATGCTGGTCCTGCAAGGCGCCCGCGACGATTTCGGAGGCCGACGCCGATCCGGCATCGACCAGCACGATTACCGGCAAGCCCTTCGCATCATCACCCGGCTTGGCATAATAGCGCTCGACATCGCCCTTATTGCGGCCGCGCTGAGACACGATTTCGCCGCGCTCCAGGAAGGTGTCGCTGACGCTCACCGCCTCGTCCAGCAAGCCGCCGGGGTTGGAGCGCAGGTCGAGGATATAGCCGGTCGGCTTGTGGCCCAGGCTCTTGTCGATGCTGCGGATCGCCTGCCGCACGTCGGCCCCGGTATTGGCCGAGAAGCTGACGATGTTGATGACGCCGATATTGTTCTTCACTTCCCATTTGACCGGCTTCAACTGAATGATCTCGCGCGTCAGCGTAAGTTCGATCGGCTTGTCGCGGCCCGACCGCACCAGCGTCAGCTTGATCGCCGTGCCGGGCGCGCCGCGCATCTTGTCGACCGCCTCGTCCAGCGTCCCGCCATAGATCAGCTGCCCATCGATATGGGTGATATAATCGCCCGCCTTGATCCCCGCGCGCCAGGCCGGGGTATCCTGCGTCGGCGCGATCACCTTGACCGCGCCGTCCTCCTGCGTGACCGATAGGCCGAGGCCGCCATAGCTGCCCTCCGTCTGGGTGCGCAGATTCTGGAAATCGCGCGCGTCGAGGAAGCTCGAATGTGGGTCGAGGCTGGCGAGCATGCCGTCGATCGCGCCCTTGATCAGCTTTTCATCGTCGACCTTCTCGACATAGTCGCTGCGGACCTTCTGGAACACGTCCATGAACTCGTCGAGCGCCTTGTAGCTCGATGCCTCGCCATCGGCGAGCGCTGCGGTCGTGGCAGGAATGAGCGCAAGCGCCCCGAGCGCAATCGCGCCCTGGAGGAAAGTGGATTTCATGTCTGTCCTTGGAGTCCGCATCTATCCGTCAATATAGGCGATTCTCACGGCAACGCAAAAGCGCGCTTCATGGCTTGTTGCAGCTTCGTGATGAGTGCGGCGTGAACGGGGTCATCCCCGTCCTACCAGCGGCACGATATCGACCGGGCGACCGTTACGGCGCAGTTCGACCGTGATGTTGGGGCGCTCCGTGCCGGTGACGCCGAGCGGATCGCCCTGCCGCACGCTGTCGCCGACGCGGGCGCTCAGGCGATGCAGTCCGGTGATGAGGCTGGTCCAGCCATCGCCATGATCGATGATGAGGATCTGGCCGTAGCCGCGATAGGGTCCGGCAAAGGCAACGCGTCCAGCAGTGGGTGCGACGGCCTGTGCGCCCGGCTGCGTCATGAGGGTCAGGCCGCGCGATCGCACGCCCGCGTCGCTGACCTCGCCCATGCCGGTGACGAGCTGGCCGATCACCGGAAGGCGATAAGGCGGCGGTCCGGCTTCCGCGACCGGGCGTTCGGGCGGCGGCGCACCCGCCTGATCGGGGCGGGCAGGGCGCAGCAGCGGCCCGGACAGCGCCGCCAGCCGATCGCGCACATCGCCTGCCTGCTCAAGCCGGTCCATCAGATCGACGATGTCGCGCGCTCGCTCGCCCAGTGCCAGCGCCCGCTCGCTCTCGATCCCCGCATTGGCGCGATAGTCCCGCTCGGCAACGCGCTTGCGGGTTTCCAGCGCCGCGAGCGCGCCTTGCTGCTCGCGGCGATCCGACTGCGCCCGCGCCAGCGAGTCCGCTGCCTGTTGCGCCGTCGCGCGCAATCCTCGGCTGCGTTCCAATTCGGCGCGCAGTCCTGCGGTGCGTTGCTGGATGACGGGCAGCACCTGACCCAGCATGGCGCGCA
>CAJYHD010000294.1 GCA_913773715.1 uncultured Sphingobium sp. | reverse complement strand
TTCCCGCACCGCCCGCGCCCTCGTCAAAGGCGACAAGCATCCTGACCGCCAGCGCTACCGCAAGGCGGCCTGCTGACCACGCTTACCGATCACGGGCGCAGCTCAGCACCAGATGCGCAATACGGCCCGCCAACATGCCGACGCCGCTTGGACAAAGCCATTTAGAACCCGCAATCGTCTCGGTCAGGGCCACTCGGCAGACACAAGCTGCATACCGTCAGGGCGACGGCGGATTGCGCAGCGCATCGATCTTCTTCTCTGCCTCCAGCAGCGCGATATGCGCATTAGTGTTGGCAAGGATTGCGTTCGTCGCTTCGGTGTCGCCGATGACTGCGCGGAGCTTCTCCTCCCGGTCTGCGATGATGCGATCGGCCTCAAGCTTTGCTGCACGATCTCGCGCCGCCTGCTCTCGGTCGGCGATGGCCTTGTCGCGTGCCGCCAGAGCGTTCACCCACGTCGTCTGGCGACCGACGGCGGCCGCTGGTTCGTCGCGCCGCCATTCGGCAAATTCCTGGCCTGTCGAGAGCGCGCCATTGAAGACCTTCAGCCCTTCGGCTGCCGCCGCCTTCGACGTTGTGTAGGTGGCATTGGCCAACGTACCGTCTTCGCGGAAGGTCGCCTTCAGATTGTTATCCTCGAACGCGCCGTTCACCAGCGGCAGGGACACCAGCATCCCGGCCTGTGGAACGACTCGTTCATCCTTGGCGAGCATCGCCTTGTCGCTGTCGACAAGTGTCAGGCACTTCGCCTCAGTCGCCGTCCTGCAAACGCGCAGTCGTCCATGCGCGATGGTGCGATAAAGGATACCGCAGCCCCGCCTCCGGTCGCCACAGGCTGTCGCAGGTGTCTTGGCGGGCCAGGTGCCACCCGGGATGTCGAACGCCACGACCACCGCCATGTTGTCCGTCAGATCGGCGACGGTCCCGGCAAAGGTGAGCGGGTCCGACGACGTCTGAAGATCCGAACCGATCGACAGCCTGGTTATCTGGATCGGAGTCTTGGGATCGAAATAGGCGACCTGGAGCTTGTTCTGGATCAGGAGCTGCGCCTGGCTGTTGTCGTCCGGCAGGATGATCGACGTGGGCAGCGCCTCGTTCGGCCGGGGCGTGTATAGAATTTCCTGCGATGCCGTTAGCGGCGCGAGACGCGCATCATAGATCTCCTGAGCAGAAGCGAGCGCCTTTGTCGCTGCATCCACCGCGTCCTTCTTCTTTTCTAAATCGTCGGCCGCTGCCGTCGCTGCGGCGCTCGGGGTAGTCGCTGGCGCCGGGGTTCCGGCAGCGGGTGTCGCAGCCGGCGCCGGGCTGGCCGGCCTGACCTTGTCTGCGGCCTTGCTTGCGGCGCCCAGGGCCGTCATCGCGGTCGCGAGATCCTTCGTCCTCTGCGCGAGATCGGCCTTGGCCTTGTCCGCGAGCACGCGCTCGGCGGCCGCATCTTCGGTGCAGACGATGCGTGGTTTGGCCGTGGTGGCGCCACTCGCTAAGGTGACGGGGTTACCCATCGTCATCGCCAGCTTGGCAACGTTGGTCACAGCCTTCGCGCCCTCGGTGATCACGGTGTCGCTATGGTCAGTGATTGAAGCGTTCACCGACTTGATCATGCCGGTGTCGTGGTTGCCCGAGTCAAAGTTCGTGGTTTTGAACGCCGACCCCATCTTCATATAGTCTATCACCACCGGCGTTCCGGGCTGCAGCACACCGGTGACGATCGCCTTGGTGTCGATCTGGACCTTCTGATCAGGGTCGGCAAAGGTCTGCGCGTCGACCTTCGGGCATTTGGCGATCATTCGCGTGACCAGGATTCGGTAAGTCAGGTCGGGCAGTTGGTAGGTGTAGCCCGACGGAATGCCCTTGCCGCCCTCGTAGAGGGGCACGAGGCCGTCGCTGCTCGGCACGACGCTCTGAAGTTGCGTGGTACATCCTGCAAGCGCTGCTGCTGTCAGTAGCAAGCAAGCGATTCCCGCCTTCTTCATATACCCCCCCGTGTTCAGTTCGGTCGTGCGCCGGGCCCCTTCCGGATGAAGCGGTTCAACTGCGCGATGTCGATGTCATGTGCCTCTGTCTCAGCGAGTTCGTCCGGCTTGTCGGTGCCGTTTAGCTTCCATACAGCGCGGAACTGCACCCGGCCCTTCCCGGCACCTGGCGTCAGCGTTCTGCAGGGTCTCGGAGGCAGAACGGCGTTCTCCTGGAAGCCCGTGATGACCGAGATGCCGGAGGGGCCGTTTGTCGTTGGAGTGGCGGCGTAGCTCCACGTCTGCGAGCCGGGAAAATTCGTGCACGGCTTCCAGGTCGGAACCAGGGTAAGCTCGCCAAGCAACTCGACGGGCGACGCGGCCAGATCGACCACTCCGTCGACCTTAGGTTGATAACTGATATAATCGAAGTTGAGGTACAGTGCGCGCTCGATGTTGGCGATCGTCTGCACTTGAGTCTTGGCGTCGCCGTCGATCGGATCGCCGCTAACTTGGATGCGATAGCGGACATATTCGGGAGGAGAATCCGCGCGCATCATCGAAT
>CAJYHD010000293.1 GCA_913773715.1 uncultured Sphingobium sp. | reverse complement strand
CGTTTACGTAAAGTGCAAGCAGCTTTTGCGCGGAAAGTCCTGCTATCCCCTTGCCGTAGGGGAAGGTCGGACTGGGAATGCGCGAAATGCAAAAACTGTCCATTTCAGTGTCGCATTTGACGCGCCGGAACGTTTGCGCTTCATGGCAACCGTGTCGTCCCCCGAGTCCATCAAGGCCCCGTCGCCCTTTTCCGTTCCCATCTTTCGCTCCGTCTGGACGGCGAGCCTTGCCTCTAATTTCGGCGGGTTGATCCAGTCGGTGGGCGCGGCGTGGATGATGACGTCGCTCTCCGCCTCGCCATTGCTGATCGCGCTGGTACCTGCCGCGACGACCCTGCCGATCATGCTGCTCTCGCTTTGGGCGGGGGCGGTCGCTGACAATCTCGACCGGCGGAAGGTTATGATCGCCTGCCAGGCGACGATGCTGATCGTGTCGGCCGGGCTGGCGCTCTTCGCCTGGATGGGGTGGATCACGCCGTGGTTGCTCTTGTCCTTCACCTTCTTCATCGGTTGCGCGACGGCAGTAAATGGCCCCGCCTGGCAGGCGTCTGTCGGTGACATGGTGCCGCGCACCGTCCTGCCGAGCGCGGTGGCGATGAATTCGATGGGTTTCAATCTGGCCCGTTCGGTCGGCCCGGCGCTGGGCGGCGTCATCGTCGCGACGGCGGGAGCGGCGGCCGCCTTCCTCGTCAACGCTCTCAGCTATATCGGCCTTTTGGCCGTCCTCTTCCGCTGGAAGCCGGAGCTGCCGCCCAATCTGCTGCCACGCGAGCGGCTGGGCCTCGCGATGCGTGCGGGCGTCCGCTACGTCGCGATGTCGCCCAAGATCCAGCTGGTGCTGCTGCGCGGCGCCGCCTTCGGGATCGGCGCGAGTGCCGTTTCGGCGCTGATGCCTCTGGTGGCGCGGGATGTGTTGGGTGGCGGGGCTTTGACCTTTGGCCTCACCAGCGGCGCGTTCGGCATCGGCGCTGTCAGCGGCGCGATCCTGACGCGGCAACTACGCAACCGGACCTCAATCGAGACGATCGTGCGGCTCGCCGCGCTGACGCTGGCGGTCGGGACCGCGATCACGGGAGCAAGCGGCTACCTTGCGGTCGCGTTGGTCGGCTATCTGTTGGCTGGCTTCGGCTGGGTGAGCGCGCTGTCCACCTTCAACGTGTCGGTCCAGCTTTCCGCCCCGCGATGGGTCGTCGCGCGCGCTGTCTCGCTCTATCAGATGATGGCGTTCGGCGGCATGGCACTGGGTGCCTGGTTGTTCGGTTCGCTGGCCGAAAGCCATGGCGTGGTCGAAGCGCTCTATGCGTCCGCCGCCGCGCAGTTCGCCGCTGCCTTGCTCGGCCTTTGGCGTCCTTTGCCGCAGGTTGGGGACGACAATCTGGACCTCCGCAACGACTGGCATGAACCCGACACGGCGGTGCCTGTCGAACCACGCAGCGGCCCGGTCGTCGTCACGATTGAATATCGCATTCCGGCAGGATCGGTCGTCCCCTTCCTCACCGCCATGAGCGAACGCCGCCGCATCCGCCGCCGCGACGGCGCGCATGGCTGGTCGCTGATGCGCGACCTCGGAGATCCGGAGCTGTGGATCGAGCGTTATCATGTGTCGACCTGGCTCGATTATGTTCGGCACAATCAACGGCGCACCATTGCCGATATTGCCAACTCCGATGCGATCCGCGCCTTGCACGCAGGCGACAACGCGCCGGTCGTTCACCGGATGCTGGAACGGCAGACGGGATCGCTGCCGATCAGCCGCGGGCCGGATTCGCGCGAGATGGGCGAGCCGATGACCGATCCGACTCGATCAGCCTGATAGTCAGACCGGCGTCACCTTGGCCGTGTTGGCGAGATCCTCGGGCGTGTCGATATCGTGCAGCACCGCGTTGGTCGTCTCAATCTGAAGTCCGCGGCTCAGCAGCGCGCGGGCGCCCTGATCGCCCTTGAGGCTTAGCAGCTCGGGGAAATACTTGCGGCCGATGAAGGCTGGCGGTGAGGGGGAAAAGCCGTCCGTGCTGGCGACGACCGAACGGATATCCTCGGCGGCCAGGCAGATGCGGTTATAGTGGCTCGGTGGCACATTCGGCATGTCGGCGAGGCAGATGAGGATGCCGCGCACCCGGCGAATGTCCATGACATGTTCGACCGCGCGCACAATGCTGCCCGACAGGCCGTCTTCCGGCTGATCATTGACGATGATGTCGTAGCCGCGCCGATCGAGCTTGCGATGGATGACGGGGGCGACGTCAATCGGTCGCACGACCGCGACGAGATGCGCGAACGCCATCGACGCGACAGTCTCCAGCGTATGGGCGACGACAGGCTTGCCGCGCAGATCGGCCATCAACTTGTCGGCGTCGCCAAAGCGGGTGGATGACCCTGCGGCAAGCAGGACGGCGGCGATACGCTCAGTGCGCATATGTGCCTGATGATAGCGACATGGTTTCTTCTGCTTGTTCCGGCTCTGTGATGTGCCACCCTCGTGATGGTTAGTCCAGAGGCAGGAAAATACTGGTTTTCGCCCGACAGGCTTGCCATATGGCGCATCGACAAGCGATGAGGGGACAGTGATGACGTGTGAACTCGATGCGGAAACGGTGGGCGCGGGCAAGGAGCCGGTACCCGCCGATGTGGCAGAGGCGATCCGCACGCTTATTCGCTGGTCGGGCGATACTCCCGAGCGAGAAGGCTTGCTGGAAACGCCTGAACGGGTTGCGCGGGCATGGCGCGAATATTGCCGGGGCTACGACGACGATCCGGCCTATCATCTCTCGCGCATCTTTCATGAAGTCGGCGGCTATGACGATATCGTGCTGCTCAAGGACATTCCTTTCCAGTCGCATTGCGAACATCATATGGCGCCGATCGTCGGGCGCGCGCATATCGCATATCTTCCCGGCAGTTACGTCGTGGGCATATCGAAGCTGGCGCGTGTGCTGCACGCCTTCGCCAACCGGCTTCAAGTGCAGGAACGGCTAGATCGAAGAGCGTCGTGTAGGGAAAGAGTGTATCCTGTG
>CAJYHD010000292.1 GCA_913773715.1 uncultured Sphingobium sp. | reverse complement strand
CATTCTGCTGCGTCACCTGGTCGAGCTGCTGGATCGCCTGGTTGATCTGGCTCGCCCCGATGTCCTGCTCGCGGCACGCCGCGCTGATTTCCGACACCAGTTCGGCGGTGCGGCGGATATCCGGGACGAGCTTGCCCAGCATCTCGCCCGCATCGGCCGCGGCCTTCACCGTCTCGGTCGAGACCGAGCTGATTTCGGCCGCCGCCGTCTGGCTACGCTCGGCGAGCTTGCGCACTTCGGCGGCGACGACCGCGAAGCCGCGGCCATGTTCCCCGGCGCGCGCGGCCTCGACCGCGGCGTTCAGCGCCAGCAGGTCAGTCTGGCGCGCGATCTCCTGCACGATGACAATCTTTTCGGCGATGGTGCGCATGGCGACGACGGCCCTCTCCACCGCCTCACCGCTGCGCTCGGCATCCTGCGAGGACTGGCGGGCGATCTTCTCGGTCTGGCTGGCATTGTCGGCGTTCTGCTTGATGTTGGCCGCCATCTCTTCCATCGAGGCGGAGGCTTCCTCGGCCGCCGCCGCCTGCTCGGTCGCGCCCTGCGACATCTGCTCCGACGAGGAGGAGAGTTGCTGGCTGCCCGAGGCGACATTCTGCGCGGCCAGCGTGGCGTCGCTGACGACCCCGCGCAGGCGCTCGATCATCAGGACCAGCGCGCGGCCCAGCACGTCCCTGTCCGACAGCGGCTGGTGATCGACGGTCAGGTCGCCCGCCGCGATCGTATCGGCCAGCTGGGCCGACTTGCGCAGATTGGCGGTCATGCGGTTCACCGTGTCGACCAGATCCTTGATCTCGTCGTTGGTCGCCACCGCGACCTCCTGCTCGATATCGCCGATCGCCACCGCCTCGATCGCGACCGAAATCCGCCGCAGGCCCTGCGAGACGATCCGCGCGATCCACACTGCGCCGACCAGCGCGATCAGCAACGCCAGCCCGGAGATGAGGATCAGCGTGTTGCGCGAGCTGTCATAGATGGCGTCGGCATTCTGCTTGGCACCCGCCATGTCCGCCTTGGCATTCTTGACCAGGCGCAGCGCGCCATCGCTGATCTTGCCGACGAGTTCGCGCGATTTCGTCATCGACAAGGCGCCGGCCTCTTCATTGTGATTGGCCAGGCCCAGGCGACGAACCGTGTCGTTGACGGGCAGCCAGGCAGCATAGTCGTTGTTGATCTCTGCCCAGATCGGTCGCCCCGCGGGTGTGGCGGTCGCCAGCCCGGTTTCGATCAACGACTTCATTTCCGAACGCGCCCGCATCAGGTCGTCATCGAACACATGCATCTGTTGATCGTCGCTGGAAAGCGCGAGGTTCTTTTCCATGCGAACCGCGTAGCTGATACGCTCGTTCAGCGTTTCCGCACGGTCCAGCCGAACCACCGGACCATCGACGATACGGGTCGTCACGCTGTTCATTTCGTTCAACTTCGCGGCGGCAAGCACCGCCATGCCCAATAGCAGCGTCAGCACTATCGCGAAGGTTGCGCCCAGTTTGAGCTTGATGGTGGCCCGCATGATATTCCCCGTTTGTGACGTTGACCTGGGTCAAGAACGGCAAGGGGGTCACACGGAAAATTCTAATACTTTATAAAACGAACCGTCTATGATTTGTCATCATCCGACGGACAAAACGGCAAAGCCAGACACCGCTTCGAAAGGGGCCGCAAGACGGATTAATGATATATATTGGTATCTATTTGGTTCAATAAGCGGAACCATCGCGAAAATTTCGCCACGCCCCCGCTCGCGTGAAAGATAACGTTACCACCGTATCAAGCGGATGTGACGGCGATCCAGCCTCCAATGCGAGACGAAATTTTTTTCCGAGTATCCATCACCGAGGCGACGGGGCTACCGCTTTGGGGCTGGTCGGGGGCTGCCGGTCGCGTGGCTACGCCCCCGACGCGGCGGGATTCGGCTATTGCTCGTCCCCCCATGCAGCCCCGCCGCAAACGCCTAGGGGATCAGGCGGTCGGCACGCAGCCGCTCGAACAACGAAAAGAACGCGTCGTCGGTCGGCTGATAACCGGTGAAGCCCAGGCGCCTGCTCTTGGACATGTCCGTCACCACTTCGATGGGGCGGCCGAGATCGGCATCGGTGTGCCAGGGGGAGGCAAGGCGGCCCAGATCGGCTTCGGCGAGCCCTTCACGCGCGGCGATCTCGCGCCACAGCGCCGCATCGCCCGCCATCTGCTGCTCCAGGGGCCGAACGATACCGTCGAACGGCACCGCCTCGACCCCGAACCAGTCAGCGATACGGCCCCACATCCATTGCCAACGAAAGACGTCGCCGTTGACGACGTTGAACGCCTCGTCATGCGCCCCCTCGGTCTCGGTCGCCCATAGGAGATGGCGGGCAAGCTGCCCCGCATCGGTCATGTCGGTCAGCCCGGACCATTGTGCGGCAGAACCGGGGAAGGTGAAGGGACGCCCCGTCTCGCGGCACAGGGTCGCATAGACCGCCAGCGTCGTGCCCATGTTCATGGCATTGCCGACCGCCAGCCCGATGACCGTGTGGGGACGGTGCACGCTCCAGGTGAAGCGGTCGCGCGTCGCGGCGGCGAACACCTCGTCTTCCTGCGCATAGTAGAAATTCTCGACGTCCAGCCGCCCCTGTTCCTCGCGGAACGGCGTCTGCGGCAACGTGCCTTTGCCATAGGCTTCGAATGGGCCGAGATAATGTTTCAGGCCGGTGACCAGTGCAACGTGGCGCGGGCCGGAGGGCCTGGGTAGTCCGTCAAGCAGGTTGCGGACCATCGCGGCGTTCACGCGGATATTCTCCGCCTCGCTGTCCTGCCGCGCCCAGGTCGTGATGAAAACCGCGTCCGGGTTCACTTCGCGCAGCGCCGTCGCCGTGGCATCCCGGTCCTGAAGGTCGGCCGCGACCGGCTTTACGCCCACTTGCCCCGTCGGTCGTCGGGCAAGGCCGTGAACCGTCCACCCCTTTTCCACCAAAAGCGCGGCGGTCGCGCTGCCGACGATCCCGCTGGCGCCCACCACCAATGCCGTCTTTGCCATAAAAGCCTCCTGTGTCAGGGGCATCAGCTAGGCATGGGTGGACAGCGGTTCCAGACGGCACCATTTGGTGCCCAAGGTCGGGAGATGTCGATGCAGCCGGGAACGCCGGATCAGGAATGGCGCGAGGACTGCGCCCCGCGCCGCGTGCTGGAGTTGTTCGCGAC